>JAKONL010000560.1 GCA_022701965.1 Burkholderiaceae bacterium
TGCCGGTGACGTCCGATGCCGCGCGCCAGGTCAGCAGGCCGCCCCAGCAGTAGCCGACGACGCCGACCTTGCCGCCACGCGCCGCGTAGTCGACCGCCGCCTGCACGTCCTGCAGCACGCCGGGTGCGGGCAGCGCCTCGACGGCGGTCTTGAGCGCGAAGCCGGCCTGCATGTCGGCGTCGGTGTAGCCGAGCTCGACGTCGGGCTTCACGCGATGGAAGGTCGCCGGCGCCACGGCCAGATAGCCCTCGGCCGCGAAGCCGTCGGCCACCGAGCGGATGTGCGAATTGACGCCGAAGATTTCCTGCAGGACGACGACGGCGCCCTTCGGCTGCGCGGCCGGTTCGGCCACGTAGGCCGGGAATGTGAAACCGTCCTTGGCGGTGAGATCGACGAATTGACCCATGGGTGTTTTCCTTGCGGTTGGTTGAAATTGCGGTGGTGCGCGGTGCTCTGCGATGCGGCCTCGGCTTCAGGCCCGCAACGCGCGCTCGACGAAATCGAGCCGGTCCTGGCCCCAGAAGATCTCGCCGTCGATCACGTAGCTCGGCGCGCCGAACACGCCGGCCTCGATGGCCTGCCGCGTGTCGGCTTCGTAGCGTTCCTGCACGGCCTGGCTGTGCGACTGCTCGGCACGCTTGGCCGGCAGTCCGCACTCGACGACCAGCGCCTCCAGCACGGCCGGGTCGGCGATGTTGCGTTCCTGCACCCACACGGCGGCGAAGACGGCCGCGCACAGGCGCATCGCGGCTTCGGCGCCGTCGTGCATGTCGACGGCGATGATGAGCCGGGCGGCATCGTCGGACGAGACCGGGAAGAACTTCGGCTTCGGGTTGAGTTCGACGTCGAGCTGCTTCGAGAAGCGCGCCATCTCGACCAGCCGGTAGGCCTGGCGCTGCGGCGCCCGCTTGCCCAGCGGCAGGCCGCCCGAGACCGGGAACACCGCGCCGAAGTCGATCGGCCGCACGCGCACCGTCGCGCCGGTGGCCGCGAGCAGCGCGGCGAAGCGCGCGTGGCCCAGGTAGGTCCAGGGGCTCTGGGGCGTGAAGTAGTAATCGACGACGTGCGGCATGGCGTGCTCTCGATGATGTAATCCGGGGACGTTTTTTAACTGACGCGCAGCTTTTGTGCAGGAGGCGGGCTATGGACCAGCGAGTGCTTTTGATCACGGGCGCGAGCCGCGGCATCGGCGCCGCGACCGCACTCCTCGCCGCGCAGCGCGGCTATGCGGTCGCGGTGAACTACGCCGCCAACTCGCTGGCCGCGGACGACGTGGTGCGTGCCATCCGCGCCGGCGGCGGCACGGCGATCGCGGTGCAGGCCGATGTCGGCGACGAAGCGCAGGTCATGGCGATGTTCGAAAAGATCGACGCCAAGCTCGGCCGCCTCGACGCGCTGGTCAACAACGCCGGCGTGGTCGACGTCAAGGCGCGCGTCGACGAGATGAGCGTCGCGCGGCTCGAGCGCATGTTCCGCATCAACGTCGTCGGCAGCTTCGTCTGCGCACGCGAGGCGGTGCGGCGCATGAGCACGAAGCACGGCGGTGCGGGCGGCGCGATCGTCAACGTCTCGAGCGTCGCCGCGCGGGTGGGCGGACCGGGCGAATACGTCGACTACGCCGCCAGCAAGGGTGCGATCGACAGCTTCACGCTCGGCCTGGCCAAGGAAGTGGCCGATGAAGGCATCCGCGTGAACGCCGTGCGACCGGGGCTGGTCGATACCGACATCCACGCCTCGGGCGGCCAGCCCGAGCGCGCCCACCGGCTCGCGCCGGTCGTGCCCATGCGGCGCATCGGCGTGCCCGAAGAGATCGCCGGCGCCATCGTCTGGCTGCTTTCGGCCGAGGCCAGCTACACCACGGGCGCGCTGCTCGACGTCTCCGGGGGCCGCTGATGGCGCTCACGGTGCCGTCGATGGACCTGATCAAGCCGCTCATCACGCTGCTGGCCATCGTCAATCCGCTCGCCATCGTTCCGTTCTTCATCCACTACACCCAGGGCTACAGCGACCGCCAGCGCCAGCGCACGGCCTGGGTGGCGGCCTTCAGCGCCTTCGTCGTGATCGCCGTGAGCGCGCTGCTCGGGCTGCAGCTGCTCGGCTTCTTCGGCATCACGATCGCGAGCTTCCAGGTCGGCGGCGGACTGCTGCTTCTGATGAGCTCGCTCAACATGCTGAATGCGCAGCCGGCCGAGGCCAAGACCAGCAAGGAGGAGATCCGCGCGACCGAGATCAAGGCCTCGCTGGGCGCATCGATCGCCGTGGTGCCGCTCACGATCCCGCTGCTGACCGGCCCGGCCACGATGTCCACGGTGGTGATCTACGCGGAGAAGACGCAGAGCGTCTGGCAGCTGCTGATGCTCGTGGGCTACGGCGTGGTGATCGGCATCGCGACGGGCGTGGCGTTCTCGCTGGCCGAGCCGATCGCGCGCGTGCTGGGCAAGACCGGCATCAACGTGATGACGCGGCTGATGGGCCTGATCCTCGCCGCGCTGGCGGTCGAGGTCATGGCCGACGGGCTGGGCAAGCTGTTCCCGGTGCTGGGACGCGTGATCGGCTGAGCTCCGGGGCGCGCCGGCCTCGTCAGCGCGGCGCCGCGTCGACCCAGGCCGCGATCTCCGCGATCGCCGCGTCGCTCGCCGCGGCCAGCGCCTTCACGCCGCCCGCCGCGTCCGCGCTCGGCGCCGGGCGCCGCGCGGTGAAGCTGCGCTGTGCGATCACGCGGTCGCCGCCGGCCGTCCCCTGCACGAGCGTCGCGCGCAGGCGCACCAGACCGGCGCTGGACGACGGCGATTCGAAATAGTGCGTGAACTCGTCGAGCGAGACGCGCAGCGTGCCCGGTCGGCTGCCCTGGGCGCGCGCGAGCGTCGCGCTTTCCTCGGTGGCGAGAACCGTCCGGTTGGCCGACAGCGCGGTCCGCAGCCGCTGGTACACGAGCTGCGTCGGCGCCACGCTCCAGCGCGCGTGGGCGTAGGGCCGCAATTCGTTGGCGTCGGCATACGCCAGCCGGTACAGCACCTGCGTGCCTTCGAGACGGGCCGAGGATTCGACCTCCGCCAGCGCCAGCAGCGGCAGCGCGCTCGCCGCCGTCCCTGCCACCGCCGGTGCCGGTGCCGGCGCAACGAGCCCCGGGCCGAAGTCGTACAGCGTCGAGCGCGCCGGCTTCTCGGGCAGTGCGCCGCAGCCGGCAAGGAGCGCCGCGGCGCAGGCCAGCGCGAGAGACGAACGGATCGGATGTGTCATGGGTGTCCTCATGGCTGCGTGGCCGTGGCCGCCGGCGCCGTGAACCCGGCCTCGCCCGGCCCCGCCGCCGTGCCGCCATTGCCGAACAGCAGCGACTGCGGGTTGTCGTTGATGCCGTCGGCCGCACGGCCAAGCCGCCGCACGGCGCGCGAGGTGTCCTCGGCGACGCGGTTCAGGCGCGGCAGCGTGGCGTTATTGAACGACTCGACCGCCTGGCCGAGCGCCTGCGTGCCGTCGCCGAGCCGGTCGATCGGCCCGCCGCTCGCGTTGAGCCGGCTCACGGTCGCGTTCAGGTTGTTCGACACGCGCGACACGTCGCCGGCCGCCGTCTTGAGCGCGCCCATCGTCTCGCGCGTGCGGCCGATCAGCGGCGGCAGCGCGGTCAGCGCCGGATTCAGGCCGTTCTTGACCGTCGTGTCGAGCTGCCGGGTGAGCTGGTTGGCGCTGGCCGCGGCCTGGGCGATGTTCTCCAGCGCGTCGGCGATGCGCTTCTGGTTGGCGTCGCCCATCAGCGTGTTGGCGCGCGCGGTGACCTGCTCGACCTGCTTGAGGATCGCCTCGCCGCGGTCCTGCAGCGTGGCCAGCATCGACGGCCGCAGCGGGATCTGCGGCGGGTTGGCCTCGTCGGGCACCAGCGAAACCTGCGATTCGCCCTTGTCGTCGAGCGCGATGAAGGCTAGGCCGGTCACGCCCTGGTAGCTCAGCGTGGCGAAGGTCGAAGTGGTCAGCGGCACCTTGCGGTCGACCATGATCCGCACCCGCACGTTGCCCTTGGTCTTCGGATCGAAGTCGATCGACGACACCTTGCCCACCGCGATGCCGCGGTAGCGCACCATTGCCTGCGGCTGCAGGCCGATGACCGCGTCGCGCGTGGAGAGCTCGTAGGTGTCGCGCACCGTGTTGTCGCGCGTGAACCAGACCACCAGGGCGACCAGCACGGCGATCAGGCCGAGCACGAAGGCGCCGGCGGCGAGGGCATGGGCCTTGTTTTCCATGGCGTCTACCTTTCGTGGAGGGCTTCGAGCGCGCGCCTGCCGCGCCCGCCGCCGAAGTATTCGTGGATGAACGGATGGTCGAACGCGATGACCTCGCGCGGCGCACCGGCCACGATCACCTTGCGGTCGGCCAGCACCGCGATGCGGGTGCTCAGGTCGAACAGCGTGTCGAGGTCGTGCGTGACCATCACCACCGTGAGTTCGAGCTCGCGGTGCAGGCCGCGCAGCAGGTTGCAGAACTCGTCGGCGCTCTCGGGGTCGAGGCCGGCGGTCGGCTCGTCGAGCAGCAGCAGCGCCGGGTCCATGATGAGCGCGCGCGCCAGCGCCACGCGCTTGATCATTCCGCCCGACAGCGCCGAGGGGCTCTTGTTCGCATGCTCCGGCCCGAGCCCGACCATCTGCAGCTTGACCAGCGCGGCGTCGCGGATCAGCGCGTCCGGCAGCAGCTTGAGCTCGCGCAGCGGAAAGGCGATGTTCTCCAGCACGCTGAAGGCCGAGAACAGCGCCCCGCGCTGGAACAGCATGCCGACCTTGGCCGCGCTCGCCGCGCCGAGCTGACCCGGCCGCTGGCCGAGCACGCTCACTTCCCCGCGCGTCGGATGCTCGAGCCCCAGGATCTGCCGCAGCAGCACCGTCTTGCCGGTGCCCGAGCCGCCGACGAGCGACAGCACCTCGCCGCGCCGGATGTCGAGGTCGAGGTCGCTGTGCACCACCTGCTCGCCGTCGGGCGACTCGAACACGGTCCAGAGCTTGCGGATCTCGACGATCGGCGCGCCCATCGGGAAGGCATGCGACATCATCGGAAACCGATCCCGCGGAACAGCAGCGCGAACAGCGCGTCGATCAGGATCACCACGGTGATCGAGGTCACGACCGAGGACGTCGTGCCGCGCCCGAGGCTTTCGGTGTTGGGCTTGACCTTCATGCCGAAGTAGCAGCCCACCAGCGCGATCATCACGCCGAAGACGGCCGACTTGCCCAGCGCCAGCCAGAGGTTGTCGATCGGCACCGCGCGCGGCAGCGCCTGCAGGAAATAGGCCGGCGAGATGCCCAGCGACAGGTCGGCCGCGATCATTCCGCCGAACAGTGCCGCCATCGAGGTCCACATGCTGATCAACGGCATCGCGATGGCCAGCGCCAGCACGCGCGGCATCACCAGCCGGAAGCCGTGGTGGATGCCCATGACGCGCATCGCGTCGAGCTCCTCGGTCACCCGCATGACGCCGATCTGCGCCGTGATGGCCGAGCCGGAGCGCCCGGCGATCAGCACCGCCGCGAGCACCGGTCCGAGTTCGCGCACCAGCGAGAGCCCGAGGATGTTGACGATGAAGGTCTCGGCGCCGTAGTTGCGCAGCTGCTGCGAGGTCAGGTAGGCCAGCACGATGCCGATCAGCAGTCCGACCAGCGCGGTGATGGGCATCGCCGTGGCGCCGAACTGGTAGAGCTGGCCGGAGAAGTCGCGCCACGGGCCGCGATGCGGCGCGCGGACCAGCGTCGCGATGTCGAGCGCCAGCTGGCCGATGAGCCGCGTGAAGTCGCGTGCGACGAACAGCGCGCGCGGGCCGGTGTGCGAGAAGTGGCGCAGGCGCTCGCGCAGCGTCGGCGGCGGCTCCTTCGGCAGGCTGCAGGTGTACTGCGCCACCTGGTCGAGCACGGCCTTGTGCTGCGCGTCCATGTCGAGCTTCGGCGGCCAGGCCTGGTTCCAGTGGTTCCAGAGCAGCTGGGCGCCGATGTGGTCGAGCTGGTCGATGCCGCGCAGGTCCCAGGCCACGGCGTCGCCGGCCGGAAGGGCGTCGAGGCCGGCCGACAGCGCCGACCAGACCGGTCGCGTCGACAGCGCCAGCGCGGTCCAGCGCCCGCCCGCACGGACCACCTCGCCTTCGCGCGCCACCCAGG
>JAKONL010000561.1 GCA_022701965.1 Burkholderiaceae bacterium
GCAGGCCCATGATGCCCGAATAGGAGCCGTCGATGTGCTCGATCCATGCCGCGGCCGCCCCCTGGATGCCGTAGGCCCCGGCCTTGCCGGACGGCTCGCCGGTGGCCACGTAGCGCGCGACCTGCGCGGCCGACGTCGCGGCGAACCGGACATGCGAAACGCTGAGCGCCCGGCGACGGACGGCGCCGTGCTGCACGGCGACGGCTGTGAGCACGTCGTGCGTGCGGCCGGAAAGACGCTCGAGCATGCGCCGCGCATCGTCCGCATCGGCGGGCTTGCCGAGGATCGCGTCGTCGAGCGCGACGGTCGTGTCGGCACAGAGGATCGGCGCCGGCGGCAGGTCCAGGCGCTCGAGACGTGCCACGGCGGCATCCAGCTTCAGCGCCGTCACGCGCTGGACGTAGTCCGCGGCAGGCTCGCCGGCGATCTCCGCCTCGAGCGCTTCGGCGTCCTCGCCGGGCGCGGCCAGCAGGAGCTCGTGGCGGATACCGAGCTGCCCGAGCAGCTGCGCCCGTCGCGGGCTCTGCGAGGCGAGGTAGATGAAGGGTCGGACCGTGTCGCTCATTCGCGGTGATAGGGGTGGCCGGCGTTGACGGACCAGGCGCGATAGAGCTGTTCGACCAGCAGCACGCGCGCCATGGCGTGGGGCAGCGTCAGGTCGGACAGGCGGATGCGCTCGTGCGCGGTGGCCTTGAACGCCGGATCGAGTCCGTCCGGTCCGCCGATGACGAGCGCCACGTCGTCGCCCTCGCCCTGCCAGCTCTGCAGGCGGGCGGCGAGCGCCTTCGTGGTGAGGGACGTGCCGCGTTCGTCGAGCACGACGATGCGCGGCGTCCTGGCGTTTCCCTTGGCGATCGCGCCCTCGATGCGCTCGCGTTCGGCGGCATACAGGGTTTCGAGCGTCTTCGAGCCGCGCGGCTCGGTCTTGACCGCGCGCAGTTCGAGCTTGATCTCGGGAGGAAATCGCTTGGCGTAGTCGTCCCAGGCGGTCTGCGCCCAGTCGGGCATGCGCTGCCCGACCGCGACCACCAGCAACCTCATTTGCCGCGAGGTGCGGTCTTGCGGGCCGGAGCCTTCTTCGCTGCCGGCTTGCCCGCGGTCTTGGAAGCAGCCTTGCGGGCCACGGGCTTGCCGATCACCTTCACGGGCGTCTTGACCGACGCGTTGGCTGCGGTCCGTGCGGCCGGCGTCTTCGCTGCTGCGGTCTTCGCGGGCGCCGCAGTCTTGCGCGCCGGCGACTTGCGTGCCGCAGGCCTGGCGCGTTCCGCCTTCTCGGCCTTGGCGGCCTGCTCGGCCTCGCGGATCGCCGTCTTGGCGGCGCTCGCACGGCGCAGCGTCTTGGCCGGCACGGCGACCTTCTTCGCGGGCACCTCGTCCTCGTCTTTCGCGACGACCGGCTTGGCGGCACCGAACTTCAGGCGGACGGGCTTGTCGCCCCAGATCTCCTCGAGGTGGTAGTACTGGCGGATGGCCGGCTGCATGATGTGCGCGACCGCGGCGCCGCAGTCGACGATGATCCATTCGCCGTTTTCCTCGCCCTCGATGCGCGGCTTCGGAAAGCCCGCCTCGCGCACCGCGTCGCGCACGCTCGACGCCAGCGCCTTGGTCTGCCGGTTCGAGGTGCCCGAGGCGATGATCACGCGCTCGAAAAGCGCCGAGAGATGCTCCGTGTCGTAGACCTGGATGTCCTGCGCCTTGACGTCTTCGAGCCCGTCGACGATGGCTCGCTGGAGTTTCTGGGTGTCTTTCTTGGCGGCAGCTTCAGTGGTCATCAGGCGGGGGCGTAGAGGTGGTGTCGGTCAATATAGCGCGCAACGGCGGGCGGGACCAGACCGGTGATGGCCAGGCCCCGCGACGCTCGCTCGCGGATGTCGGTGGCGCTGGTGGCCATCGGAGGAAGTTCAAGGGTCTCGAAACGGGCGCCGGACGGGAGGTCCGGCAGCGTCTTCGGATCGAAGCGCATCGGTGCGCCGGCGGCGTCAGTCGGGCCTCCGGGGACCGGGGATTCTAGACGTTCGGCCACGCAGACGATCGCGAGCCCCAGGATCTCCCGCCAGCGGTGCCACCCGGCGAGCGCCTTCGCCTGGTCGCTGCCCATCAGCAGGACCAGCTGCGCGTCCGGCATCTCGCGCTGCAGTTCGAGCAGGGTATCCACGGTGTAGGTCGGCCCGCTGCGCAGGATCTCGCGCGCGTCGACCCGCACGCCGGCAATGTCGTCGAAGGCCCGCCGTGCCATCGCGAGCCGGTGTCCGGGATCGCTCGTCGCCCGGGCCTTGTGCCAGCTCTGCCCGGTCGGGAAGATCCGCAGCTCCCGCAGCCCGCACTGCCCCACGGCCGCGTCGGCGAGTGCCACGTGGGCGTTGTGCGGCGGATCGAACGTGCCGCCGAAGACGCCGACGCGGGGCTTCATCTCAGAGCCAGTCGCGCCGGACGATGAAGTCGCTGTAGAGCGCCGCCTCCGGCGTGCCGGGTTCGGGTGTCTTCCGGTAGGCCCAGCTCGCCAGCGGCGGCATCGACAGCAGGATCGACTCGGTGCGGCCGCCCGACTGCAGGCCGAAGTGCGTACCGCGGTCCCACACCAGGTTGAATTCGACATAGCGCCCGCGCCGGTAGAGCTGGAATTCGCGCTCGCGCTCGCCGTAGGGCATGTCCTTGCGGCGCTCGACGATCGGCAGGTAGGCGGCCAGGAACGCGTCCCCGACCGACCGCAGCATGCCGAAGCTCTGCGCGAACGGCAGTTCGGAGAAGTCGTCGAAGAAGACGCCGCCCACGCCGCGCTGCTCGTTGCGGTGCTTGAGAAAGAAATACTCGTCGCACCATTTCTTGAAGCGCGGGTACCTGTCGTCGCCGTACGGTGCGAGCGCGTCGCTGCAGGTCCGATGGAAATGCCTCGCGTCCTCCTCGAAGCCGTAGATCGGCGTCAGGTCCATGCCGCCGCCGAACCAGCAGACGGCCGGTCCCATGGCCGGCAGCGCCGCGATCATCCGCACGTTCATGTGGACGATCGGCACGTAGGGGTTGCGCGGATGGAACACCAGCGATACGCCCATCGCCTCGAACGGCGCGCCGGCGAGTTCGGGCCGGTGCTGGGTCGCGGACGGCGGCAGGCGCGGGCCGCGCACGTGGGAGAAGCCGCAGCCTGCGCGTTCGAAGAGCCCGCCGCCTTCGAGGATGCAGGTCAGGCCGCTGCCCTGCAGCGGTTCGTCCGGCGCCTTCTCCCAGGCGTCCCGCACGCAGATGCCACCGTCCGCGGCCTCCACGGCGCCGACGATGCGCTGCTGCAGGCCACGCAGGTACTGCCCGACCGCGCCGGGATCGACTTCGAGCATCAGCCGTTGCGTCCGAGCGCGCGGTGGCCGATGTCCCTGCGGTACTGCGCGCCGTCGAACTGGATGCGTGCCGCCACCTCGTAGGCCCGCTGCTGCGCCAGCCTGACGTTGTCCGCCAGCACCGTCACGCACAGCACCCGGCCGCCGCTGGTACGCAGTTCGCCGCTTTCCATGGTCGTGCCAGCATGGAACACGACCGCATCGGCAGTCTCGGCCGGCACGTTCGTGATCCGGTCGCCCTTGCGCGGAGCTTCCGGATAACCGTGCGCCGCCAGCACGACGCCGAGCGCCACGCGCCGGTCCCAGACGAGATCGACCTTGTCGAGCGTGCCGTCGGTGGCGTGCCAGAAGAGTTCGAACAGGTCGGATTTCAGCCGCATCATGATCGGCTGGGTCTCCGGGTCGCCCATCCGGCAGTTGAATTCGAGCGTCTTCGGATGTCCCGACGCGTCGATCATCAGTCCGGCATAGAGGAAGCCGGTGAACGGAATGCCGTCCTTTTCCATGCCGCGCACGGTCGGCAGAATGATCTCCCGCATCGCACGGGCGTGGACCTCGGCCGTGACGACCGGTGCCGGCGAGTAGGCGCCCATGCCGCCCGTGTTCGGCCCATGGTCGCCGTCGAGCAAGCGCTTGTGGTCCTGGCTGGTGGCCAGCGCGGTCACGTTCCTGCCGTCGCACAGCACGATGAAGCTGGCTTCCTCGCCCTGCAGGAATTCCTCGATGACCACGCGCGGCACGGCCTGGCCGTCGGCTCCCGCGTTGTGCGCGACGCCGAACCGGTTGTCGACGAGCATGAAGTCGACGGCGTCGTGCGCTTCCTGCAACGTCGTCGCGACCACCACGCCCTTGCCGGCCGCCAATCCGTCGGCCTTGACGACGATCGGCGCACCCCTGGCGTCGATGTACGCATGCGCGGCGGCGGCGTCGGTGAAGGTTTCGTACTCGGCCGTCGGAATCCGGTGGCGCTTCATGAAGGCCTTCGAGAACGCCTTGGAGCTCTCGAGCTGCGCCGCGGCCCTGGTCGGACCGAAGATCCGCAGGCCGTGCGCGCGGAATTCGTCGACCACGCCGGCGGCCAGCGGCGCCTCCGGGCCAACGACCGTCAGCATGATCTTTTCCTTCTGCGCCCACTCGCGCAGTGCGACCGGGTCGGTAAGGGGCACCTGCTCGTAGCGCCGGTCGCCCGCCGTGCCGCCGTTGCCGGGCGCCACGTAGAGTTTCGATACACGCTGCGACTGGGAGAGACGCCACGCCAGCGCATGTTCGCGGCCGCCGCCGCCGATGACGAGCGTCTTCATTCGGAGATCGCCGCGTTGTGGAACACGTCCTGGACGTCGTCCAGGTCCTCGATGATGTCGAGCAGCCGCTGCATCTTCGCGCCCTCCTCGCCCGACAGCTCGATCGTGTTCTCAGCCCGCATCGTCACCTCGGCCAGGTCCGGCACCAGGCCGGCGGCCTCCAGCGCCTTCTGCACGCTCTCGAAATCGGCCACGGCCGTCAGTACCTCGATCGCCCCGTCGTCGCCTGTCACGACGTCCTCGGCACCGGCCTCGAGCGCGACCTCCATCACCTTGTCCTCGTCGGCGCCTGGCGCGAAGACGAACTGGCCGCAGTGCTTGAACTGGAAGGCCACCGAGCCCTCGGTGCCCATGTTGCCGCCGTACTTGCTGA
>JAKONL010000563.1 GCA_022701965.1 Burkholderiaceae bacterium
ACGATGGTGAGTTCGTCCCACCCCGTCGCCGGATCGGGGTCGCGCGAGAAATGCCAGGCAGGCAGCACCGCGAGCAGGACTTCGGCCGTCGTGCGCACGATGCAGCCGTAGCCGGCGTGCCCGCCCACCACATGGCCTAGCGCATCGGCGACGGCGACGTGCAGGTGCGATGCGCCGGGCGCCAGGCTGCCCGACAGCGTCAGCACCTCGGTGTCGCCCTCGATCGTCGTCGCCTCGGGCCGGCCGGCCAGCCGCACGCTCGCCGTGCGCAGGCTGCCGATGCCCGCCAGCACGAAGGCGGCCGTCGCGCCGTGCCGCACGAGGAGCGTCTCCAGTTCGCGGCGAAGGTCGTCGCCTGGACGCAGGCGGATCGGCAGCGTGCGCAACGGCGCGTCGGCGGGCAAGGAGCCGGGGCTGGTGGGCGTCATGCCCGCATCATGCCGCTCAGTCGAGCTTGACGTTGCTGCCCTTGACGATCGCACCCCACTTGGGCACCTCCTTGTGCAGGTAGCTGCCGAAGTCGGCGGGCTTCATCCATTCGGCCGTGAAACCCTGGGCGGCGAGCTTGTCCCTGATGTCGGGCATGGCGAGCACCTTCCGCAGGTCGGCGTTGATCCGGTCGACGATCGCCCTGGGGGTCGCGGCCGGCGCCATCATCCCGATGAAGGCGACGGCCTCGAAGCCCGGATAGCCCTGCTCAGCCACCGTCGGTACATCGGGCAGGGCGGGCGAGCGCCTGCCGCCGGTGACCGCCAGCGCCTTGAGCTTGCCCGAGGTCACGAAAGGCATGGCCGAGATCATGGTGTCGAGCATGTAGCCGGTCTGGCCGCCCATCACGTCGGTGAGGCCCGGGCCGCTGCCCTTGTAGGGCACATGGATGGTGCTGATCCCTGCGGCGGTGTTGAGCATCTCGCCGCCCAGGTGCGTCGACGAGCCGTTGCCCGACGACGCGAAGGACAGCCCGCCCGGCTTCGCCCGGGCGGCCGCGACCAGTTCCCCCAGGTTGGCGGCCGGGAAGTCCGGGCGTGTCACCAGCACCAGCGGGCCGGTCATGATCATCGAGACGGGCGCCAGGTCCTTGAGCAGGTCGTACCTGAGCTGCTCCTTCGGGAACAGCGTCATGTTGATCGCGTGCGAGGTCGCCGCGATCAGCAGGGTGTAGCCGTCGGCCGGTGCCTTGGCGACGAAGTCGGCGCCGATGTTGGAGCCGCCGCCGGGCCTGTTCTCCACGATGAAGGACTGCTTTTCCAGTTCGCCGAGCTTCTGCGCGAGCAGGCGCGCGACGATGTCGTTCGGGCCGCCGGGCGCGTACGGCACGATGATCTTCACCGGCCTGGACGGATAGTCGGGCTGCGCCTGCGTGCCGGGTGCGGCGAATGCCGCTGCGGCTGCGAGAGCGACGGCGATGGGCTTGAAAAACATGCGGGTTGTCTCCTCTTTTCTTGTCGTCGGTCAGGTCCTGTAGGACGGGTCTTCGCGGTCGAGCTGGCGCAGTAGAGCGGGCCATTCCATCGGTGCGAAATCGATCTTTCCGCCGGGTCCGTAGCGTCGGGACATCGTGGTCGCGAGTTCGTGGCTGGGCAGGCTGATCTCGGCGCCGCTCGCCAGCACGTCGACCTGCACCCTGCAGGCGGTCTCCAGCCAGTACATGAGGTTCCAGGCGTGCTGCACCGACGGTCCGCAGGCGAGCAGTCCGTGGTTGCGCAGGATGAGCGTGCTGTGCGGGCCGAGGTCGCGGGCGATGCGCTCGCGCTCGGCCATGTCGACGGTCGGCTGCTCGTAGTCGTGGAAGCCGATCGCGCCGTAGAAGCGCATCGCGGTCTGCGTGAGCGGCAGCAGCCCGTCCTTCATGGCCGACACCGCCATGCCGGCTCGCGTGTGGGTATGCATCACGCAGTGCAGGTCGCTGCGCGCGGCATGCACCGCGCTGTGGATCATGAAGCCGGCCCGGTTCACCGGCAGTTCCCCGAATTCGCCCTCGGGCCTGTCGACGACGTTGCCGTCGAGGTCGAGCGTGTAGAAGCACGACGCCGTGATCTCCGTGTAGAGCAGCCCGAACGGGTTGATCAGGAAATGCTTCGCGTCGCCCGGCACCTTGGCCGTGATGTGGTTGTAGATGAGGTCGCTCATGCCGTATCTCGCGACCAGGCGGTAGCAGGCGGCGAGGTCGGTGCGGACCTTCCATTCGGCGTCGCTCACGCGGTCGCGAACGGAGGCGGTCGTCGGGAAGGAAACGGGTGCGTCCATATCGGGGCTCCATGCAGTGCGGGGGATTCGTCGCCGGGCGGGGTGAGGATCGCGCCGCTCCGTGTTCGGGAATGCGCGGATGGTAGGAAGAGGGGGATGACGCGTCCAATACCGTTCATGTCTTGCGCGATACACCACGAGTAAGGCGATCCATGGAGCTGCGCCAGCTGCGACAGTTCGTCGCCGTCGCCGAGACGCTCAGCTTCCGGCGCGCGGCCGAACGGCTGCACATGGCTCAACCGCCGCTGTCGGTCGCGATCCGCAAGCTGGAGGACGAGGTCGGCGCGCGCCTGTTCGAGCGCCAGCCGCGCGGCGTCGCGCTGACCGTCGCCGGTGCGGCCGCGCTGGCGCTGGCGCAGCGCTGCCTGGCCGAGGCGGGCGCGTTGCGCGAGGCCGTGCAGGCGGCCGTCGGCGGCGAGCGCGGACTGCTGCGCGTCGGCTTCGTCGGCTCGGCCGCCTGCGCGCTGATGCCGCGGCTGCTGCCGTCGTTCCGCAAGCGCTATCCGGACGTCGAGCTGGTGCTGCGCGAATCGACCAACCTGGAACTGCTGGCCATGGTCGAGAGCGGCGAACTCGACATCGGCCTGGTGCGCTATCCGACCGGCTCGGCGAGCGCGCTGCGCTTCGAGATCGTCGAGCACGACGTCTTCCGCGCGGTGCTGCCCGCGGGCCACGTGCTCGCCCGCAGGAAGCGCCTCACGCTCGCGATGCTCGCGCGCGAGCCTTTCGTCGACTACGCGTCCACCCGCGTGCCCGGCCTGCATGCGATGGCGATGCTGGCGTTCCAGCACGCGGGTGTCACGCCGCGCGTGTCGCAGGAGGCGACGCAGGTGCAGACCGTGATCAGCCTGGTGCAGAGCGGACTGGGCGTGGCGCTGGTGCCCTCGGTCAGCGCGGGATCGGCGGCGCGGGGCGTGGTGTTTCGGCCGGTCG
>JAKONL010000568.1 GCA_022701965.1 Burkholderiaceae bacterium
CGCTTCGTAGAGCGCCGGTGCGATGTAGACGCCGCGGTCCAGCAGGCCATGGAACAACGTGTTGAAGGTCGCGTTGTCCGTGGTCATGACTGTGGCGTAGTTCTGTGGCAGTTCGTTGAACAGGAAGAAGCCGAACATGCCGCCTTCGCTGTCGGCGCTGAAGGGCACGCCCTCGGCGGTCGCGGCCGACTTCAGGCCGTCGACCAGCGAGCGTGTCTTTTGCGACAACGCTTCGTAGAAGCCCGGCTTGGCGACTTCCTTCAGCGTGGCCAGCCCGCAGGCCGTGGCGACCGGATTGCCCGACAGCGTGCCGGCCTGGTAGACCGGCCCGAGCGGCGCGAGCTGCTCCATGATGGCCCGCGGTCCGCCGAACGCCGCGAGCGGCATGCCGCCGCCGATCACCTTGCCGAGCACGGTGATGTCGGGCGTCACGCCCAGCACGCCCTGCGCGCCGTGCAGGCCGACGCGAAAGCCCGTCATGACCTCGTCGAACACCAGCAGCGCGCCGTGCTGCGTGCAGAGTTCGCGGCAGCGCCGGGCGAACGCGGCCGAGGCACGGATGAAGTTCATGTTGCCCGCGATCGCCTCGATCATCAGGCAGGCGAGTTCGTTGCCGTGCAGCGCGAAGGCTTCCTCGAGCTGAGGGATGTTGTTGTATTCGAGTACCAGGGTGTGCTGCACGACTTCGGGCGGCACGCCGGCGGACGTCGGGTTGCCGAAGGTGGCGAGGCCCGAGCCGGCCTTGACCAGCAGCGCATCGGCGTGCCCGTGGTAGCAGCCCTCGAACTTGATGATGTACTTGCGGCCGGTGGCGCCGCGTGCCAGGCGCAGCGCGCTCATCGCAGCCTCGGTGCCCGAGCTCACGAGGCGCACCATCTCCATCGACGGCACCAGCGCGAGGATCGCCTCGGCCAGCTCGATCTCGCGCTCGGTCGGCGCGCCGTAGGAGAAGCCTTCGAGCACCGCCTTCTGCACCGCCTCGACCACCGCCGGGTGACCGTGGCCCAGGATCATCGGACCCCAGGAGCCGATGTAGTCGATGTAGCGCCGGTCGTCGGCGTCCCAGAAGTAGGCGCCCTGCGCGCGCGTGACGAAGCGCGGGGTTCCGCCGACGGCCTTGAAGGCGCGGACCGGCGAATTGACGCCGCCGGGAATGACGGCGCGGGCGCGCTCGAAGAGAAGTCGGTTGCGGTCAGTGTCTGGTGTCATGGGGAGGCAATGCGAAGTCGTCGGGATCGGCGGGCGTCTCCGGCCCGTCCTCGTCGTCGTCGTCCTCGGGCTGGGCCCAGAAGAGACGGTCGGGCAGCACATGACCCATGCCGGGGCGGAAACCCGCGTCCAGGCAGCGGTCCATGTAGCTCAATGCTTCGGTGACGGCGGCCGGCAGGTCCGTGCCGCTGGCCAGGAGCGCGGCGAGCGCGGCCGAGAGCGTGTCGCCGGCGCCCGCGAAGACGGCTTCCAGGCGCGCGAACTTCTCGCTCGCCAGGACCGACTGCGGCGATGCCAGCACGTTGTCGATGAACTGGTCCGCCAGCACGATGCCGGTGACCAGCGTGTAGGGCGTTCCGGCCTCGCCGGCCGCGCGGGCGATGTCGCGCGCGCTCGGCGGCTTGTCGCCGCTCCAGTCGGGCAGCAGCCAGCGCCAGAGCGTGCTGTGGTTGCCCACCAGCACGGTGGTCTGCGGCAGCACCAGCTCGCGGAAGGCGTCGAGGTAGGGATCGATCAGGTTCTCGTCCCACCACGACAGGTTGGGCATGTACGCGACCACCGGCAGGTCCGGGTAGTCGGTCGCGGTCTCGGCGATGGCGGCCAGCGTCTCGGGCGAGCCGACGAAGCCGACCTTGATCAGCTGCACCTCGACGTCCTCCAGGATGGCTCGCACCTGTTCGGCGATCGCCTCCTCGTCGAACGCGAAGTGGTCGAAGATCTCTGCGGTATCGCGCGCGTAGGCGCCGGTCACCACCGGCAGCATGTGGGCGCCCACCGACGCCATGGCCAGCGTATCGCCCGCGAGGCCGCCAGCGCCGCTCGGGTCGCTGGCGTTGAAGACCAGCACGCAGGGCGGATCGAGGGACAACGCCGTTTCGGACGCGTCGTCGGAGGGCGTCTCGTTAAGATCGGCCATGCTGCTGGCGCTCTTGCGAGGTAGTAGGTAAGTTGTCTTCCGCCAGCATGCCGGCCGATCTCGGGGCGGCTGGACAACGCGAATCGCCTGAGGTTGTGATACGCATGGATACAATAATTGCAAATTATGAACAGGGACTTTAAGCTGCGATGAACACGAAAACCTGGATGTGCCTGATTTGCGGATGGATCTACGACGAGTCCGCCGGCGTGCCCGAGGATGGTATTGCGCCCAACACCGCCTGGGCCGACGTGCCGATGAACTGGACGTGTCCGGAATGCGGTGCGCGCAAGGAGGATTTCGAGATGGTCGAGATCTGAAGCATGGCACAGGGCCGCATCGGCCACGTGTCGGATTGAGGCGCGGAATCGATCGAAGGCTTTGACGAGGAGAGATGTCGATGAGCGCGAACGGGTCAGGTTTCAGGGTGCTGGTCATCGACGACAGCAACACCATCCGGCGCAGCGCCGAGATCTTCCTCAGGCAGGGCGGCCACGAGGTGGTGCTCGCCGAAGACGGGTTCGACGCGCTCGCCAAGGTCAACGACCACAGGCCGCACCTGATCTTCTGCGACATCCTGATGCCGCGCCTGGACGGCTACCAGACCTGCGCCATCATCAGGCGCAACGCCGAATTCGCCGGCGTGCCGGTGGTGATGCTGTCCTCCAAGGACGGCGTCTTCGACAAGGCGCGCGGCCGGATGGTGGGGTCGCAGGACTTCCTCACCAAGCCGTTCACCAAGGACCAGCTGCTGCATGCCGTGCGGCAGTTCGGCTCGCTCCCGATCGCGGAGGTGCACTGATGCCTATCCACAACGTGCTGGTCGTCGACGATTCCAAGACCGAGCTCATGTTCCTCTCCGGCCTGCTGCAGGAGAACGGCTTCGCGGTCCGCACGGCGGAGAACGCCGACGATGCCATGCGCCGGATCGAGGAGGCGCAGCCCGACCTGATCCTGATGGACGTCGTCATGCCGGGCCAGAACGGCTTCCAGCTCACGCGCGCGATCGCCCGCAACCCGCTCTATGCGGGCGTGCCGATCATCATGTGCACCAGCAAGGGCCAGGAGACGGACCGGGTCTGGGGCCTGCGGCAGGGTGCGCGCGACTACATCGTGAAGCCGGTCGTCGCGGCCGACCTGCTGTCGAAGATCAGCGCGCTGGGCTGAGCCGATGGCCAACCGAGATGCGCTGCGCGCTTTCCAGGCCCGCCTCGCCAGCCGCCTGCAGGCCGCGCGCACCGTCGATGTCTCGGCGTCATGGCTCGCGGTGGAAGCGGGCGCCGGCAGGTACCTGTTTCCGCTCGGCCATGCCGGCGAAATCTTCCCCTGGACGCCGCCGCATCCGGTGCCGCACACGCAGCCCTGGTTCCTGGGCGTCGCCAACCTGCGCGGCGGACTCCACGGCGTGATCCAGTTCGCCGCTTTCGCCGCCGCGGATGGCGGCAGCGCCGCGCGCGCGCCCGCGGCGCTGCCGCCGGCGCCATCGCCCGCTGCGGGCGACGGCGTGCGCACGCAGGCGCGGCTCGTGGCGCTCAACGAGCTGCTCGAGGTGAACTGCGCGCTGCTGGTCGACCGGCTGGTCGGCCTGCGTGGCGTCGAGGCCTTCACGGCATCGCAGGCGCCCGCCGACGGTGCGGCGACATGGCTCGGCCATGCCTACACCGATGCCGCGGGTGCGCTGTGGCAGGAGATCGATCTGCAGGCGCTGTCCCGGCAACCCCGATTCCTGGACATCGGCGCCTGACCAGCCGCCCTGTACGCCGAACCATCGTGACCGACAACGTGAAGGACCGACCTTGAGTTCGACCGCCGACGAGCCGAAGAATGACCTGCCCGCGGGCGCTACCCCGGCGACCGTGCCGGTGCGCGCATCCGACGGTCCTGCATTCGACAACCCACCCCCCGTCGCGCTGCACGCACGCGCCGATGCCGCCGGACCCGTCGCGGCCTCCGCGCCGCCGAACGGCAATCCGGCACGCCAGCAGCGTCTCTTCACGATCGCGCTGGTCGTCGTGGTGCTGGTGCTGCTGCTGGTCGCGGCCTTCTCGATCCTGCGGGCCAACCGGCTCGCGCAGCAGGTCGCATCGACCGGCCAGTCCCTGATGCAGTCGCAGCGGCTGGCCAAGTCGGTGTCGCAGGCGCTGGTGGGCAACACCGCGGCCTTCGTCGAGGTGCGCGAGAGTTCCGACGACCTCACGCGCCGCGTGCAGGGGCTGGCGCAGGGCGACGGCGGTCTCGACCTGGAGCGCGTGGGCGGCACCTACGACGCCGAGATCGAGAAGATCCGGCCCCTGGCCGAGCGCGCCGACCGCAGTGCCAAGGCGGTGCTGGCCCAGCAGGACATCCTGACGCGCGTGGGCGCCGCCCTGCGCGACGTCAACCGGCAGTCCAACGAACTGCTGGAGCTCACGCAGGTGGTGGCGGCGCTCAAGCTGCAGCAGGGCGCCAGCACGCCGGAGATCGCCGCAGCCGGACAGCTGGTGATGCTCACGCAGCGCATCGGCAAGTCGGCGACCGAATTCAACACCGTCGAAGGCGTGAGTCCCGCGGCCGTATCGCTGCTCGGCCGCGACTTGAACAGCTTCCAGGAGATCGCGCGCGGCCTGCTCGAGGGCGACGCGCAGCAGCGCCTGCCCGGCACGCGCGACACGCAGACCCGCAACCAGCTCGAGGCGATCCTCCGGAGCTACGAGCGCATGCGCGCCCAGGCCGGCGCGATCCTCGGCAACATGCAGGGGCTGGTGATGGCGCGCGAGGCGCAGACGGCGATCCTGGCCGACAGCGAACCGCTGCGCCTGGCGCTCGGCGAGCTGCAGACCCGGCTGTCGGCGCGCACCGGACTGGGCGTGGGCACCATCGCGCTGCTGTTCGTGCTCTCGATCGTCGCCCTGGCGCTGGCCGCGGCGATCGGTTTCGCGCAGGTGCGCGAAGGCCGCGAGCGCGCTGCCGCCGCCGAGGGCGAGCGGCTCGACGCCGAGCGCCTGGGCGACGAGGTCGGCCGCGTCAACGCCGCCAACCAGGCCGCCATCCTGCGGCTCATGAACGAGCTGCAGTCGGTGGCCGAGGGCGATCTCACGCAGCAGGCGACCGTGACCGAGGACATCACCGGCGCCATCGCCGATTCGGTGAACTACACGGTCGAGGAGCTGCGTCTCCTGGTGGGCAACGTGCAGAACACCGCCAGCCGCGTCGCGCGCACCACGTCGCAGGTGGAGAGCACCTCCACCGAACTGCTGGCCGCGTCGACCGAGCAGCTGCGCGAGATCCGCGAGACCGGCC
>JAKONL010000578.1 GCA_022701965.1 Burkholderiaceae bacterium
ATGCTCGGATTGATGGCGTGGCTGCTCGCGACCAGCGCCAGCACATGGCCGTCGGGCGCGCTCTTGGCCACGAAATCGGTGCCGATCACGCCGGTGGCGCCGGTCCGGTTGTCGACGACCACGGGCTGTCCCCAGGCCTCGCTCATCTTCTGGCCGATCAGCCGCGCCGCCAGGTCGATCGCCCCGCCGGGCGAGGCCGGCACGACGATGGTCATCGGCTTGGTCGGGAAGCTGCGTGCCTGTGCCGTGGCGAGCAGCGGCGCGCCGGCGAGCGCCAGCACGGCGGCCGAGGTGAAGGTTCTGCGTTGCATCTGGTCGCTCCCGGGTTGCGGCTTCATTCGGCGGTGGCGCCGGACTTGCGCACCAGTTCCGCCCAGCGCGGAATCTCGCGCGCCATATGCGCCGCGAGTTCTTCGGGCGTGCTGGCGACGATCTCCATCGCGAGCTGTCCCTCGAGCTTGTCGCGCACGTCGGGCTGCCTGAGCGCCTTGACGATCTCGGCGTTGAGCCGGTTGACGATCGCGCGCGGCGTGCCCTTGGGTGCGTAGACCGCCTGCCAGGACGACATCTCGAAATTCGGGATGCCCGACTCCATCATGGTGGGCAGTTGCGGCTGCAGCGCGATGCGCTTGCCGGTGGTCACGGCCAGCAGCCTGATCTTGCCGCTCTGCACCATCGGCAGCGCGGCGGTGACCTGGTCGAACATGAACGGCACCAGCCCTGCCGCCACGTCGGTCATGGCCGGCGGCGTGCCCTTGTACGGGACGTGGGTGAGCTTCACGCCGATGGCCTCGGCGAACATCTCGCCGGCCAGGTGCGTCGACGTGCCGGCGCCCGAGGAGGCGAAGTTGCGCATCGCCGGGTCCTTCTTCAGCAGCGCCACCAGTTCGGCGACCGAACCGACACCGAGCTGGCTGTTGACGATCAGCACGTTGGGCAGGCGCGCCACGAGCGAGACCGGCTCGAAGTCCTTCACCGGGTCGTACGACAGGTTCTTGTAGAGGCTGGCGTTGATCGCGTGGGTGCTGATGGTGCCGCCGAAGAGCGTGTAGCCGTCCGGCTTCGACTTGGCCACCAGGTTGGCGCCGATGCCGCCGGCCTGCCCGGGCCGGTTGTCGACCACCACCGACTGCCTGAGGCTCTCGCCGAGCTTCTGCGCGAGGACGCGGCCGATGATGTCGGTCGAGCCGCCGGCGGTGAAGGGCACCACGTAGGTGATCGGCTTGACGGTCGGCCATTCGGCCTGCGCGAAGCTCAGGGCGGGGAGGGTGGCGGCGAGCGCCACGAGCGTCCGGCGGCGGTTGATCTTCATTGCTTGTCTCCTTGTTCTGGTGGGCGAGGCGCGCGTGCGCGACCTCAGCGCCCGCGCGCTTCGCGCCAGGCGGCGAAGTCGGTGCGGCTCTGCGGGTCGGTCGGCGGATACAGGCCCCGGATCGAGCGCCCCTCCATCACCTTCTCCTGCACGAAATCCTCGAAGGCGGTCATCTCGGTCGCCTCGACGGCGAGCTCGTCGGCCAGGTGCGCGGGAAGCACCAGCACGCCCTCGGCGTCGCCCACGATCACATCGCCCGGGAACACCGGCGCATCGCCGCAGCCGATCGGCCCGTTGATCTCGATCGCCTCGTGCAGCGTCAGGTTGGTGGGCGCGCTCGGCTGGCAGTGGTAGGCCGGCATGGCGTACTTCGCGATGTCGGGGCTGTCGCGGAAGCCGCCGTCGGTCACGACGCCGGCCACGCCGCGCTTCATCAGCCGCGCCACCAGGATGCCGCCGGCCGACGCGGCGCGCGCGTCCTTGCGGCTGTCGATCACCATCACCGCGCCGCCCGGGCATTCCTCGACCGCCTTGCGCTGCGGATGGTCGCGGTTCTGGAACACCTCGATGCCGTTGCGGTCCTCGCGCGCGGGCATGTAGCGCAGCGTGAAGGCCGGGCCGACCATGTTCGCGCCTCCCGGGTTGAGCGGGCGCACGTTCTGGATCATCTGGCCGCGCAGGCCGCGCTTGAACAGCGCGGTGCACAGCGTGGCGGTGCTGACCTTCATCAGCAGGGCGCGGGTCTGGGGGTTCATGGAGCGTCTCCGTTCAAAAGATGTCGGGTTCCGGCACGGGCTTGCCGAAGGTGGTTTCGAGGAAGTCGAAATCGCAGCCCTCGTTGGCCTGCTTGATATGGCGGCCGAACATCCAGCCGTAGCCGCGTTCGTAGCGCGGCGGCGGCGGCGTCCAGGCGGCGCGGCGCGCGGCCATCTCGTCGTCGGTGATCTCGAGGCGGATCGTGCGGGCCGGCACGTCGACGGTGATGCGGTCGCCGGTCGCGACCAGCGCCAGCGGACCGCCGATCGCCGCCTCGGGCGAGCAGTGCAGGAGGCAGCCGCCGTAGCTGGTGCCGCTCATGCGCGCGTCCGACAGGCGCAGCATGTCCTTCACGCCCTGCTTGAGCAGCTTGGTCGGGATCGGCAGCATGCCCCATTCGGGCATGCCCGCGCCCAGCGGGCCGGCGTTGCGCAGCACCAGGATGTCGTCGCCGGTGACGTCGAGGTCGGGGTCGTCCACCGCCTTCTTCAGGCTCGGGTAGTCGTCGAAGACCAGCGCGCGGCCGGTGTGGCGCAGCAGGTGCGGCGCCACGGCGCTCGGCTTGATCACCACGCCGTCGGGCGCGAGGTTGCCGCGCAGCACGGCCAGCGCGCCTTCGGCGTAGATCGGGTTGTCCAGCGGGCGGATCACGTCGTCCTGGTAGACCTCGCTGCCGGCGATGTTCTCGCCGATCGTGCGGCCGTTGACGGTCAGCGCCCCGGTCTTCAGGTGGCCGCGGATGCGCTCGAGCAAGGCGCGCAGGCCGCCGGCATAGAAGAAGTCTTCCATCAGGTAGGCGTCGCCGCTCGGCCGGATGTTGGCGAGCACCGGCACGCGGCGGCTGAAGTCGTCGAAGTCGTCGAGGCCCACCGGGTGGCCCGCGCGGCGCGACATCGCGATCAGATGGATGATCGCGTTGGTCGAGCAGCCCATGGCCATCGCGCAGGCGATGCCGTTTTCGAAATTGGCGCGCGTGAGCATCTTCGCCGGCGTCAGGTCGTCCCAGACCATGTCCACGATGCGGCGGCCGCATTCGGCGCTCATGCGCACGTGGTTGGCGTCGGCCGCCGGAATGCTGGAGGCGCCCGGCAGCGTGAAGCCGATCGACTCGGCGATGCCCATCATGGTCGCGGCCGTGCCCATGGTCATGCAGGTGCCGTTGCTGCGCGCGATGCCGGCCTCCATCTCGTTCCAGGCCTGGTCGGAGAGCCGCCCGGCGCGGCGTTCGTCCCAGTACTTGAACGCGTCGGAGCCCGAGCCCAGCACCTTGCCCTTCCAGTTGCCGCGCAGCATCGGGCCGGCCGGCAGGAAGATGAACGGGACACCCATGCTGAGCGCGCCCATCGTCAGTCCCGGCGTGGTCTTGTCGCAGCCGCCCATCAGCACCGCGCCGTCCACCGGATGGCTGCGCAGCAGTTCCTCGGTCTCCATCGCCAGGAAGTTGCGATACATCATGGTCGTGGGCTTGACCATGCTCTCCGACAGGCTGATGGCCGGCAGTTCGAGCGGGAAGCCGCCGGCCTGCAGCACGCCGCGCTTCACGTCCTCGACGCGCTGCTTGAAGTGCGTGTGGCACTGGTTCGCATCGCTCCAGGTGTTGACGATGGCGATGATCGGCTTGCCTTTCCAGTCCTCGTAGCCGTAGCCCATCTGCAGGACACGCGAGCGGTGGCCGAAGGAGCGGAAGTCGTCGGGGGCGAACCAGCGGGCGCTGCGCAGGTCTTCGTAGACGCGTCGGGTCATGGGAATCTGTCTCCGGATCGCGGGTCTGGATCCCGCTGGTGCGCGGATTAAAACACTAATATATCAGTGCGTCAAACCGGCGGCGGCACAATGGCGCCCGATGAGTGCCCTGCCCAGATTCACCCTCGACAGAACCCGCTATGCAGCGCCGCAGGTGCTCGACAGATTGCGCGAGGCAATCCTTTCGCTCGAGCTGCCTCCGGGCGCCGTGCTGACGCGGCTCGAGCTGGCCGAACGCTTCGGCGTCAGCCAGACGCCGGTCCGCGAGGCACTGCTCCGGTTGCAGGAGGAGGGCCTGGTCGACGTGTTCCCGCAGCACGCGACCCTGGTGAGCCGCATCAGCATCACCGTCGCGCGCGAGGCGCATTTCCTGCGCCGCGCGCTGGAACTCGAACTGGTCGAGCAACTGGCGATCGACACGCCGCCGGGGCTGGTGGACGGCATGAAGGAAACGATCGCGTTGCAGGCTTCGCTGGCCGGCGCGCAGCGCTATGGCGAATTCGTCGATGCCGATCGCTCGTTCCATCGGCAGATGTACGAGGCCGGCGGCGTGACGGCGCTGTGGACCCAGGTGACGAAGACCTCGGGCCATGTCGACCGGCTGCGCCGTCTGCACCTGCCCACCGCCGGCAAGACCGAATCGATCCTGCACGACCATCGGGCCATCGTGGGCGGCATCGAGGCGCGGGACCCGGCCGCGGCGCGTTCGGCCTTGCGTCACCATCTGTCCGGCACGCTCAGCGCGGTCGACGACATCTGTCGCCAGTACCCGGATTTCGTCGCGCCCTGAGCAGCGCTCTGCGGCGCGACGGCTACCGGAACTTCCGCACCAGGTCTTCCACCCGCGGCCCGCCGGCCTGCGCGCCGCTGGAGACCTTGATGATGCTCAGCGTGCGCTCGGCGCCGGCTTCGAGCGTGGCCTGGTGGACGGCCTGCAGCAGCGGCCAGATCTTCTCCGGCGGGCCTTCGACGACGGTGCCCAGGCCGTGCACTTCGTACTTGAGGCCGGAGGCCTGGATGACGGCGATGGCGGCGTCGACGTGCCTGTAGCGGTCGTCGGCCGTGCCGGCCGGCCGTGGAATGACCTGGATCTCCGCCAGCACGTGGCCGCTCGGGGTCGGCGCGGCGGCGGTCGATGGCGCCGGTTGCGCCGATGCCGCCCCGCAGCAGGCGACGAGCGCCAGCGAGACGAGCGAAAGCCGCAGGCGGCGCGAAGGTGGAAACGATGGATGTGCCATGTGCAACTCGTGCAGACGGCAGGTCGGCGAGCGTCCGTGGTCGCCATGCCGGCGCGAGAAAGGGAAAGCCGGCATGCCTCGTGACGTGCTTCCCTGCGCGAGGATTACCTCAATCAGGTTCGAAGGGACTCTCTCAGTCGGCGCGTCTTGCGTTGCGCCAACACCCCCAGCGGATGTCGCGGCCGACAGCCCGAAGGCGGCCGGTGCGACGGGTGCGATTGTAGAGAGCCGGCCGGATCGCCCGGCCGGCCCGGCCCCGCTCAGAGCCCGATCAGGCCGCCGTCGTCGCGCGTGATCACCACCGTGGCCGAACGCGGGCGGGCGTTGCCGCCGTCGGGCCAGTGGCTGCCGAACTGGCCCGGCGTGCCGATGGCCGCGTTGGGCGTGGTCTCGCCCGGATGCTGGATGTTGACGAACAGCGCGCGGCCGTCGCCGGACTCGGCGATGCCCGTGATCTCGCAGTCCTTCGGGCCGACCAGGAAGCGGCGCAGGCCGTCGGTGCCCGGCGCCTTGCCCACGAAGGTCGCCTGCGTGGCGGTCGTGGTGCCGCTGGTGTTGGTGATGGTCTTCGCGGCGCCGTCGCCGACCTTGCCGGGCACGGCGGCCAGCAGCATGCAGTTGGTGACATCGGTGTAGGCGCCGTCGTCGGTCTCCAGCCACAGCAGGCCGGGCGTGGCCTGGCTGAACCACAGGCCGTCGGGGCTGGAGAAGTCGTTGTCCGCGCCCAGCTGCGACAGGTTGACGTCCGCCGACGCGGTGGACCGCGCGCCGAACAGGTAGACGTCCCATTTGAAGGTGAGCGCGGCCGGGTTCGCGCCGTCGTCGGCGAAGCGCACGATGTGGCCGTTCGGGTTGCCGGTCTGCGCGGTGGCGGCCGTGCCCCTGGGGTCGTTGTAGAAGCGCGGATTGGCGGCGTCGGTCGCGCCGATCGGGCGCGAGGCCGCGTTGGTGTTGGTCAGCGTGACGTACACCTCGCCGGTCTTCGGGTTGACGGCGGTCCACTCCGGGCGGTCCATCTTCGTGGCGCCGGCCACGTCGGCCGCGAGCCGTGCGTTGACGACCACGTCGGCGGCGTCGGCGAAGGCGTAGGTGGCGTTGCTGGAGGTGATGCCGTTGACGCCGAGCTTGAGTTCGAGCCACGCGCCGGTGCCGTCGGCATTGAAGCGCGCGACGTAGAGCCGGCCGTCGTCCATGTACTTGTCGCCGGCCGCGAGACCGCCGCCGATGTCGGCCGCGTTCCAGTTCTGCGTCGAGACGAACTTGTAGATGTACTCGTTGCGCGAGTCGTCACCCATGTACCAGACCAGCGGCTTGCCGACCACGACCGGGCCCAGGCAGGCGCCCTCGTGGCCGAAGCGGCCGAGCGCGGTGCGCTTGCGCGGCGTGCTCGACGGCGCGAACGGATCGATCTCGACGACCCAGCCGTACGTGTTGGCGCCGTTGCGGTAGTCGGCCGTCGCATTGGCCGCACCGGCGAGCACCTGCGTGTTCCAGCGGCCGTACAGGTTGTCGGCGGTGTCGGGCGTGACGGTGGCCCAGAGCTCGCGGCCGGTACCGGCGACGCCGTAGCGCGCGAACGACGCCAGTTCCTTCGCGGTGCGCAGCGGGTTGTCGGTCGCGGCGATGCGGCGGAAGTAGCCGGCCCAGTTCTCCTCGCAGGTCAGGTACGTGCCCCAGGGCGTGGTGCCGTTGGCGCAGTTGTTGACGGTGCCGCGGGTGCGCGAGCCGTCGGTCGAATACTTGGACTTCAGGTAGTCGGTCTTGGCGGCCGGGCCGGAGAAGGTCATTTCGGTGAGCGTGTGGACGCGGCGGTTGAAGGCCGAGCCCTGCGTGTAGCTCCAGGTGGTGCCGTTGCGCGCGACGTCGACCACGCTCACGCCGTGCAGGTAGAACTCGCGCAGCACCTCGTCGGCGACGGTGCGCACCTGCGCGTTGCCGGTGCCCGAGACGGTCTGGCCGGCGGGATGCAGGAACAGCGGCGTGATGGCTTCGTGGTTCATCACCAGCAGGCCGCGCGCGGCGCTGGTCGGCAGCCACTTGTTGGTCGCGTCGATGCCGAAGTAGGTCATGCCGTCGTGATGGTCGCCGGCGCGGCGGTCGTAGGTCGACGCGGCGTCGGTGCCGTCGTTGGCATAGGCCGCGACGCCCATGGCCAGCGGGTCGCCCAGGCGGTAGAGGACGCTGGCCTTGTAGCCGGCCGGCACGACGACGGCGTCCGCGAGGCTCTTGGCGACGGCGTTGAACTTGAGCGATGGCGCGGCCGGAGCCGGAGCCGGAGCGGGGGCCGGTGCAGGTGCGGGTGCGGGCGTGGCCGGCGTCGAGTCGTTGCCGCCGCCGCCGCAGGCGGTGAGCAAGGCGACGCTGGCGGTGCCGGCGCCCAGCCCCAGCAGTTTGCGCCGGCTCAGGCGCGAGGCGACGAGGTCGTTGAACGACGGGTTGGCCGTGGGGTTGTGGCCGATGTCGTCGGGATCGATGGCATGGCCGGTGTCGGTGCGCGTGTTCGCAGGCATTCGTTTCTCTCGTGTGGGGCGGTCAGCTGGAAGTCAGCGAGACGCCTGCGAAAGTAGCGATCGAAGATGTCGGCGGCGCGACAGCGGCGTGTCCGTGCGATGACAGCACCGAGGTCTTCTCCAGGCCGGCGCACGCGGCGGCGCGCAGCGCCTACCTGCTCTTGCGGATGCTTTCGGCCGCGGCCTGCGCGGCCGCGATCACCGGTACCACGAGCGGCATGTCGAATCTCGGCTGGAGCCGGAGTGCCGATGCCGTCAGCGGCCCGCCGCCGATGATCACCGCCTTCGCGCCGTCCGCGGCCGACGCGCGAACGGCCTCGGCCAGCGCGGCGTCGAGTTCCTCGGGCGACTTCTTCATCAGCGCGTTCGGATCGCCGGGCGTCGCGCGCGTGCCGCGGAACTGCGCGCCGTAGCCGAGTGCCGCCGCCGTCTGGCGAAACCCTTCGAGCAGGCCCGGATCGGGCGTCGTCGTGGCGATGCCGAACGGGCGGCCCCCCTTGGCAGCCTCGTGGAACGCCTGCTCGCGGATGCCGAACACCGGCACGCCGACCTTGGCACGCAGCTCCGGCAAGCCCGGATCGCCGAACGCGGAGACGATGATCGCGCCGACCTTCCGATCCCGTGCGGCGTCGACGCCGATCCTGACGACGCCCGGCAGCGCGTCGGCCAGGTCCTTCGGCGTCGTCAGCAGGGGCGGGACGCCCTCGTTGCTCTTGCCCTCGACCTGGATGCCATCGGTCTTCGTCGAGGCGATCTCGGCCATCGACCGCGTGGTGGCCGCATTCGAGTTCGGATTGATCAGCACGATGTGCCGGGTCGCGGCCA
>JAKONL010000003.1 GCA_022701965.1 Burkholderiaceae bacterium
GTCGTAGGTCGACTGGGTGAGCGTCAGGATGCGCGGCTTGACCGTGTCGGCGTCGACGTGCTTTAACAGCGGGTTGGCGCGGATCTTGGCCTTGATCGTCTCGGTGTCGAATTCCGAGCGCGGAATCGGCCCGATGATGCCGAAGTGGTTGCGCGTCGGCTTCAGGAACACCGGAATCGCGCCGGTCATGATGATCGCGTGCAGGATCGACTTGTGGCAGTTGCGGTCCACCACCACCACGTCGTCGGGCGCCACCGTGTGGTGCCAGACCATCTTGTTGCTGGTGCTGGTGCCGTTGGTGACGAAGAAGCAGTGGTCGGCATTGAAGATGCGCGCCGCATTGCGCTCGCTCGCGGCCACCGGGCCGGTGTGGTCGAGCAGCTGGCCGAGTTCCTCCACCGCGTTGCAGACGTCCGCGCGCAGCATGTTCTCGCCGAAGAACTGGTGGAACATGCGCCCGACCGGGCTCTTGAGGAAGGCCACGCCGCCCGAGTGCCCGGGGCAGTGCCACGAATAGGAGCCGTCCTCCGCATAGTCGATCAGTGCCTTGAAGAACGGCGGCTGCACGCCCTCGAGATAGCTCTTGGCCTCGCGGATGATGTGGCGCGCGACGAACTCGGGCGTGTCCTCGAACATGTGGATGAAGCCGTGCAGTTCGCGCAGGATGTCGTTCGGAATGTGCCGGGCGGTCTTGGTCTCGCCGTAGATGTAGATCGGCACGTCGGCGTTCTTCCGCCGCACTTCGCCGATGAAGGTACGCAGGTTGAGCACGGCCGGATCGAGATCGGGGCCGACGGTGAACTCCTCGTCGTCGATCGACAGGATGAACGCGCTCGCGCGGCTCTGCTGCTGGGCGAACTGGCTCAGGTCGCCGTAGCTCGTGACGCCGAGCACCTCGAAGCCCTCGGTCTCGATCGCTTCCGCGAGCGCGCGGATGCCCAGGCCCGAGGTGTTCTCGGAGCGGAAGTCCTCGTCGATGATGACGATCGGAAAACGGAATTTCATGCGGGCGGCTCCAGGGACGCGAAGAAGACGGGGGACGGCGGAGAAGGCGGGGACGAATGGCGAAGAGGGGCGAGTGTACGGAATTCACAAGTCAATCCCGATCGCCCGATGATCCAGAATGGCAGCCTTCAATCGAGAGGAGACCTCATGGCCGATTCCACCTGGTGGTGGCTGATCTCGGGTGCAGCCGTCGTGCTCGAACTGCTGACTGGCACCATCTACCTGCTGCTTCTGGGCATCGGGTTCGCCGCTGCGGCGATCGTCGCGCATGCGGGTTTAGGAACGACCGCGCAGCTGCTGGTCGCGGCAGTCGTTGGCGTCGGCGCGGTGGCGGGCTGGTACGCGGTGCGCCGCAGTCGCCCCGCGGAGGCGCCCAGCCGGTCGAACCGCGACGTCAACCTCGACATCGGCGAGCAGGTGCAGATCGACGGCTGGAACGACGACGGTACCGCCACAGTGCGTTATCGCGGCGCCCAGTGGACAGTCGTTCCCGGCACCGGGCAGCTGCGAACGCCCGGCACCTATCGCGTCGCCGAAGTCGTCGGCAGCCGCCTGGTCGTCGACAAGGTCTAGGACCTCTCCCTTTTCACTTCAAGGAACACCCCGATGGATCTCGCCGTACCGCTCGTCATTCTCGTCATCGCCGTCATCTTCATCAGCCAGTCGGTCAAGTTCGTGCCGCAGCAGAATGCCTGGGTACGCGAGCGCCTGGGCAAATACCACAACACGATGACGCCGGGACCGAACTTCCTGATCCCGTTCATCGACAAGGTCGCCTACAAGCACAGCCTCAAGGAAATTCCGCTGGATGTACCCAGCCAGATCTGCATCACCCGCGACAACACGCAGCTGCAGGTCGACGGCATCCTGTACTTCCAGGTCACCGACCCGATGCGGGCGAGCTACGGATCGTCCAACTACATCGTCGCCGTGACGCAGCTGGCCCAGACCTCGCTGCGCAGCGTGATCGGCAAGCTCGAGCTGGACAAGACCTTCGAGGAGCGCGACATCATCAACGCGCAGGTGGTCGCCGCCATCGACGAGGCGGCGCTGAACTGGGGCGTCAAGGTGCTGCGCTACGAGATCAAGGACCTGACCCCGCCCAAGGAGATCCTGCAGGCGATGCAGCGCCAGATCACCGCCGAGCGCGAGAAGCGCGCCCTGATCGCGGCGTCCGAAGGTCGTCGCCAGGAACAGATCAACATCGCCACCGGCGAGCGCGAGGCGTTCATCGCCCGATCCGAAGGCGAGAAGCAGGCGCAGATCAATAATGCGCAGGGTGAAGCCGCCGCCATCACGGCCGTGGCGGATGCGACCGCCTTCGCCATCGAGCGCGTCGCGGCGGCGATCCGGCAGCCGGGCGGTGAACAGGCGGTGCAGCTCAAGGTGGCCGAACGCGCCGTCGACGCCTACGGCAAGGTCGCGGCCGACGCCGCGACGACGCTGATCGTCCCGAGCAACATGACGGAGACCGCGGCCCTGATCGCTTCGGCGATGCGCATGGTGCAGGCTGGCAAACCGAACGTCCAGATCTGAGTTTGCTCCGGTGCGCTGTTGCTATAATCGATGGCTTAGCGGAACGGTGGATGAGCGGTTTAAGTCGCACGCCTGGAAAGCGTGTGAGGGTTAATAGCCCTCCGCGGGTTCGAATCCCGCCTGTTCCGCCACAGGTAAGTGAAAAAATGTCGCACCGATCTGAATTTCCACCTCAGGTCGCAACCGGCAAACGAGAAAGCCCCTTCATTGGGGCTTTTTTCATTGGCTGACAATCATCGGGACGTCATGCTCACTCGAACTCTCGTCAAGACCAGGGCCGTTGCTGCAGACATGCAGCGTGCCGCCGAAGGCCTCGCCATCGTCGGCACCGTTCTCGAACAGGAACTGCCAGTTGGAGTCCGCGTGGGCGACGTCGCCCTGGCGATCGCCCACGCGGGCGACATTGAGAAGAAGCTCGCGGATTCGGTGAAAAAGCTGGCCGAAGTCCGCGACGAACTCGACCTGGAGGTCAGGCAGCGCGTCGAAGCGACGCGGCAACGTGACGAGAGCGAAGCCAGGCTGGAAGCGCTTGTCCGCAAGACCGACTGACGGGCAAATTCGTCCTCACATCCTTTTGCCGCAATAAAAAAAGGACCCGAAGGTCCTTGGTCGTTCGGATGCGCATCGGATGCGCACCCTGTTCGAAACGCCTCAGCGCACCACCGCGATCTGCGTGCGTGCGCCACCCTTGTACGTGTAGAGCGTGAGCGCGCCGTTCTTGATGTCGCCCTTCTCGTCGAAGGTGATGGGACCGGTCAGGCCCTTGTAGTCGATCTTCGTGATCTCAGGCAGATACTTGTCCGGGTCCGAAGAGCCGGCCTTGGCCATCGCTGCGGCGAGGACCTGCACGGCGTCGTAGACATACGGCGCGTAGATCTGGACGTCGACGCCGTTCTTCTGCTTGAAGGCAGCCTTCCAGGCATCCAGGGGCGCCTTGAAATCGCCGTCGACACCGCCGGCCTCGGCGCAGACCACCATGTCCTCACCGATCGCGTCGCCAGCCAGTTTCGCGAGTTCACCGGTGCACAGGCCGTCGCCGCCCATGAACTTGACGTTCAGGCCGAGTTGCTTGACCTGCTTGAGCATCGGGCCGCCGACCGCGTCCATGCCACCGAAGAACAGCACGTCGGGTTTCGTGCCCTTGAGCTTGGTGAGGATGGCGTTGAAGTCGGTGGACTTGTCGGTGGTGAATTCGTGGCCGACGATCGTTCCGCCGGCGGCCTTGGCGGCCTTCTCGAACTCTTCCGCGACACCCTGGCCGTAGGCCGTGCGGTCGTCGATCACGGCGATGTTCTTGCCCTTCAGCGTCTCGACGGCATAGCGGCCGAGCGTGCCGCCCAGCTGCGTGTCGTCGGCGACCACGCGGAACGCCGTCTTGAAGCCCTGGCGCGTGTATTTCGGATTGGTGGCCGACGGCGAAATCTGCGGAATGCCAGCGTCGCTGTACAGCTTGGAGGCTGGGATGGTGGTGCCGGAATTCAGGTGGCCGACCACGCCGTTGACCTTGCTGTCCACGAGCTTCTGGGCGACGGCCGTACCCTGCTTGGGATCACCCGCATCGTCCTCCGCAAGCAGCTCGAACTTGGCGACGCGATCGCCGATCTTCAGGCCCCGTGCGTTGAGCTCGTCGATCGCCATGCGGGCGCCGAATTCGTTGTCCTTTCCGAGGTGGGCGATGGCGCCGCTGGTGGGTGCGACGTGGCCGATCTTGACGACCAGCGCGTTGGCGGGCGCCGCCGCCGGAGCCGCTGCCGTCGGAGTCGTCGTGGCGGCGGGCGCTGCCGCTTCCTCCTTCTTGCCGCAAGCCACGAGCGCGAGCGCAGCGAGAGCTACTGCAGTCCATTTCAATTGCATGAAAACCTCCAAGGAACCAGTTGAATGAGTTGAGGAACGGTCATCGAGACCGTGCACGACATCGGAGCAAGTTCCGCGCCGCCCTGCGTCCTTCGGCGTCTTGACGCACCGTTGAACGGGGCGCAGTGTAGCCCAGGCAGGCGGCGTTTCAGACGAGGGTTGACCCCGGGTCGGATCTCGCCGGGACGGCACGTTCCCGGGCCAGGGCATCTTTCACGACACGACGCAAGGCCTTGTCGATTTCATCGCGCAACCGCGGCACCATCGCATCCAGCTGACCCTGCACCTGGGCCGCCACCGCGTCGCTGATCTGGTCGTCCAGCGTACGTTCGACACGCTCGAGAATGCGCTGCACCAGCTCTTCTTCCAGCACGTCGTCGTGGTCCACGGGAACCGCGCTCGATCCACCGTCCCCGGTGTCGCCAGGCGCGGGTCGCGACGCGGTGACGCCACCTTCGGGCGGAGCGTCGACCACCGCCGTCAGCGTCGGCACGAAGCGGGGGGGCGTGCGCGCCTTCGTCACGATGTCGCGCGCGCGCCGGCCTGGAACTCGTGCCTGACGATGGCATAGCCACGATCGGCGTAATGGCGCCAGCGGATGCGGGCGGTCCGCCGGTCGTCCTCGTCATCTCCGACGATGTCGATCAGGCGCTCGAAACGCTCGAAGCCCGAAGGAACGTCCGCACCGAGATTGAGCATCACTTGCCGATGCGGCAAGGGTGCACCGTCGCGCACGGCCAGCACCACGGGCGAGCGGGCGAGCACGGCCGCCTCGGCATCGACATCGCAGTGCGCGATGAAATCGACCGGAGACAAACGCCACAGCGCCACGTCGATCGCGCCGAGGATGTCGCCGTCGCCGACGACCACCACTTGCACACCGCGCCCCGCGACGGCCTTGCGCAACAGGCGGCAGGCGTAGCCGACCTTGTCGGGCATGTTGAAGTGGAAGTCGATGCCGGTCATGTCGATCGATGCCGGACTCAGGCGGCACGTGCCTTGCGGACCGCCTTGCGCGGTGCGGCCGGCGCGATGCCGTCCTGCGCCGCTGCGCGATCGAGCAGGTACGCGAGCAGCAGTCCGACCGGCCGCCCCGTCGATCCCTTGGCCGCCCCGCTCTTCCACGCCGACCCGGCGACGTCCAGGTGCGCCCACGGAAAGTCGCCGACGAAGCGCTGCAGGAACTTCGCCGCCGTGATGGCGCCACCGGCACGCCCGCCGATGTTCGCGACGTCCGCGAAGCGGGTCTTGAGGCCGTCCGCGTACTCGTCGTCGAGCGGCATCCGCCAGCAGCGATCCTCGGAGCGCTCGCCGGCCGCATGGAGCGCTGCCGCCAGATCGTCGTCGCTGGAGAACAGCCCGCTGCGCACGCCACCGAGCGCGACCACGCACGCTCCGGTCAGGGTCGCGATGTCGATCACCGCCGCGGGCGAGAAACGCTGGGCGTACGTGAGCGCGTCGCACAGGATCAGGCGCCCTTCGGCATCGGTGTTGAGGACTTCGATGGTCTGACCGCTCATGCTCGTGACGACGTCGCCCGGCTTGAGGGCCCGGCCGTCGTTCATGTTCTCGCACGACGGGATCAGCCCCACGACGTTGATCGCCGGCTTGATCTCGCCGAGCGCACGGAAGACCCCGAGGACGCTGGCGGCGCCGCACATGTCGTACTTCATCTCGTCCATGTCGGCGGCCGGCTTCATCGACACGCCGCCGGTGTCGAACGTGATGCCCTTGCCGATGAGCACGACGGGCGCCGCGTCCTTGGCGCCGCCGCTATAGCGCAGGACGATGAATCGCAGCGGCTCGTCGGAACCTCTGGCGACCGCGGCGAAGGACCCCATGCCCAGCTTGGCGACCTCCTTCGGTCCGAGCACCTCGACCTTGATGCGGGGCAGCGCGCCGAGTTCGGCGGCGGCATCGGCAAGCATGGACGGCGTGGCGTGGTTCGCCGGCCGGTTGCCCCATTCCTTGGCCAGCTCGACTCCCGCGACCGTCGCCCCGGCCCGCGCGAAGGCATCCGCCACGGCCGACGCCTCGGGCACGCCGACCACGAGTTGCCTGACGCTGCGCGCATCGGCCTTGGGCTTGGTGGTGGTGTAGACGTAGCTCGCGTCAGCCGCCGCATGCACGGCCGCCTGCACGGCGACGTCGTCCGCAACGAAGGCGAAAACGATCGTGAGCCGCTTCGGATTGCAGACCTTCACCGCATCGAAGGCCGCGGTGACGGCACGACGCACCGAAGCCGGCTTGCCGTCGCCGGCGGCGACCAGCACCAGACGCGGCGCGACGATGCCGGCGTGGCGGTAGAGTGAAAGGAGGCGTCCCGCCTTGTCGGGCAGGTCGCCCGCTTCGCGCGCCTCGCCGATCAGCGTGGCCAGGACGTCCTTCGACGCCGCGGCGGGGGTTTCGGGTCCGACGAGCACGATCAGTGCGTCGGTCTTTTCGCTGGCCGCCTGGGCGGTCGTGAGGGTCTTGAGCTGGAAGTCCATAATCCTTTTTTTCCCTCGACGATGTTATTCCATTCCTCTCTACGCAAGGAGCTGGCCCGAAGCTTCGGCGCCACGCTCGTCGTCCTGGCCACCATCGTCATGACCATGATGTTGATCCGGACCCTCGGACTCGCATCGAAGGGCAGCGTCGATCCGTCCGACGTGCTCCTCGTGATGGCCTATACGGTCCTCGGCTACATGCCGACGATCCTCAGCCTCAGCCTGTTCGTGTCGATCGTCGGCACGCTGTCTCGCATGTACCGGGACAGCGAGATGGTGATCTGGTTCTCCAGCGGTCGCGGCCTGGTCGATTTCGTCAAGCCGCTCTTCGGCTTCGCATGGCCCGTGCTGGTCGCCATCACCGCCCTGGCGCTCATCGGATGGCCGTGGGCGAATTCCCAGACGCAGGGCATGCGCGACCAGTACGAGCGTCGCGGCGACCTCGAACGGATTGCGCCGGGCGAATTCCGTGAGTCGTCGGGTCGCAACCGCGTGTTCTTCATCGACAAGGACACGCCCGACGGCGCGACCGCGACCAACGTCTTCATCTCGTCGATCGAGCGCAATCTGCAGATCATCACGTCGGCGCGCACCGGCAAGATCGACACGATCGGCGACCTGCGCTACCTGATGCTCGGCAACGGCCAGCGCCTGGAACGGCCGCTCAACGGCGCCGGCCTGAAGATCAGCGAGTTCGACACCTACGGCGCCAAGATCGGCAGCGACGTCGTCGCCGCCGCCAACGATACGCCGGTCCGCGCGCGCTCGACGCGCGTCCTGCTGGCCGATCCCAGCCCGATGAACCGGGGCGAACTGGGCTGGCGTCTCGGACTGCTTTTCGCGGGCATCAATTTCGTGCTGCTCGCGCTCACGCTCTCGAGCGTGAATCCGCGCGTCGGGCGCAGCGGCAACCTGATGCTCGCGCTGTTCTCCTTCATCGTGTACTACAACCTCCTCAATCTCGGTCAGAACTGGGTCGCTTCGGGCCGCTTCGGCATGGTCGGGTTCATGCTGATGCTCCATGGCGGGCTGATGGCGCTGGTCCTGCTCTGGCTGGCCAAGCGCAACAACAACTGGGGCCGCCGCGCGCGCGCCGTCGCCCCGCCGACCCGGGTGGCCGGCGCGTGAAGACCATCCGCCACCTGATCTACAGCGAGATCCTGCGCTCCGTCGCCTTCGTCACGCTCGGCTTCCTGAGCCTGTTCTTCTTCTTCGACTTCGTGGACGAGCTGCAGAGCATCAGTCGCTCCACCGGCGACGGTTACGGCGCGCCGCAGGCACTGGCGTACGTGGCGCTTCTGATTCCCAGCCATCTCTACGAACTGCTGCCCATCGCCGTGCTCATCGGGACCATCTTCGTGATGGCGCGTCTTGCCCAGAGCTCCGAATACACCATCCTTCGAACGAGTGGACTCGGGCCCTGGCGCGCCCTGCGCACGCTGCTGGTGCTCGGGCTCGGCTTCGTGGTGCTGACCTTCGCGGTCGGCGACTACGCCGCACCGTACGCCGATCGCGCGGCGCAGCTGCTGAAGACCCGCTTTCGCGGCGAAGTCTTCGCGACGACCGGAAACACCGGCGCCTGGCTCAAGGAACGGCAGGGAGCGATGTCGTACGCCGTCAACGTGAGCGCGCTCAATCGCGACGGCACCCTGGCGACGCCGCGCATCTTCGAGTTCGACGCCAGGGGCTATGTCGCGTCGCAGACATCCGCCGCATCGGCGCGCATCGACGGCGACGCCTGGCTGCTCACGAACGTCGAGCGTCAGCAGTACGACGTGCGCAACGCAAAAGACACGGCGCGCATCGTGAGCACGCACATGCCCGAATTGCGCTGGCCGACGACGCTCACCAGCGAGATGGTGTCGGTCGCGCTCCTCAAGCCCGACCGGATGCCGACGATCGACCTGTTCGAGTACATCCGGCACCTCGAAGCCAACGGCCAGACGGCGCAGCGCTACGAGATCCAGTTCTGGCGCAAGGTGTTCTACCCGCTCTCGTGCCTGGTGATGGTCGTGCTCGCCCTGCCTTTCGCCTACCTGCATTTCCGCCAGTCGGGCATCACCAGCTACGTTTTCGGCGGCGTGATGATCGGCATCAGCTTCTTCCTGCTGAACAACGTGTTCGGCTACATCGGCAACCTCGGCAGCTGGCTGCCCTGGCTCACCGCCGCCGCGCCGGGGCTGATCTATACGGTGATGTCGCTGGCCGCTTTCGGCTGGCTCGTTTTGAGGCGCTGACGATGAAAGCTGTGATCCTGTTCGCCCACGGTTCGCGCGACCCGCGCTGGCGTGATCCGATGGAGGCGGTCGTGCAGCGCATGCGCGTCCAGGAACCCCAGACCGCGGCGGTGTGCGCGTTCCTCGAGCTGGCCGAACCGGATCTCGCGACCGCGGCGACTCGGCTCGTCGCCGAAGGCGCATCGAGCCTGCACGTCGTGCCGATGTTCCTCGGCATGGGCAAGCACGCGCGCGAGGATCTGCCCGAACTCGTCGCGCTGCTGCGTGCCGCCCATCCCACCGTGCCTGTTTCGGTGGCCCGCGCGGTCGGCGAGGAGGCCGAAGTGACGGAACTGCTCGCGAAGATCGCGCTCCGGACCTGATCGCCCGCAGCGCCGGCCGAATTGCGGTCTTCATATTTCGATAGATTGCGAAGGCATAATGAAATCCGCAAAAAGACGGAATCCGTTATGAATCTTCACCAGTTCAAGTTCGTGCAGGAAGCCGTGCGGCGCAACCTGAACCTGACCGAGGCGGCGAAGGCGCTGCACACGTCCCAGCCCGGCGTTTCCAAGGCGATCATCGAACTCGAGGAAGAACTGGGCATCGAGATCTTCGCGCGTCACGGCAAGCGCCTGAAGCGGGTCACCGAACCCGGCGAGCACGTGATCAGGAGCATCGAGCTGATCATGCGCGAGGTCGGCAATCTCAGGCGCATCGGCGAGCAGTTCAGCGCGCAGGACAGCGGCACGCTCTCGATCGCCACCACCCACACGCAGGCGCGCTACGTGCTGCCGATCCCGGTGGCGAACCTTCGCGAGGCCTATCCCAAGGTCAACGTGAGCCTGCACCAGGGTTCGCCCGACCAGGTGGCACGCATGGTGATCGAAGAGATCGCGGAGATCGGCATTGCGACCGAGTCGCTCGACGGCTACGCGGAACTCGTGACGCTGCCCTGCTACGAGTGGCAGCACGTGCTGGTGCTGCCCAAGGGCCACCCTCTGGCCGAGAAGGAACGCGTGTCGCTGGACGACATCGCGGCCGAACCGATCATCACCTACCACCCGTCGTTCACCGGCCGGACCCGCATCGACCAGGCCTTCGCCGCCCGCAAGCTGACGCCGCGCATCGCCCTGGAGGCGATCGACTCTGACGTCATCAAGACCTATGTGCGCCTGGGCCTCGGGGTGGGCATCGTCGCCGAGATGGCGGTGCGGGGCGAGATGAACGAATCGTCCGACCTGGTGG
>JAKONL010000301.1 GCA_022701965.1 Burkholderiaceae bacterium
GCGATCGGTCAGCGTCATGGTGATGGCGCCCGCGAGCACCGGCATCACGGCGATCAGCAGGTAGGCGGTGATGAGCCAGGTCCAGCAGAACATCGGCATCTTCATGAGCGTCATGCCCGGTGCACGCATGTTCAGGATGGTCACGATGATGTTGATCGAACCCATGATCGACGAGGCGCCCAGCAGGTGCATCGCGAAAATGCAGGCGTCCATCGACGGGCCCATCTGCAACGTCAGCGGCGCGTAGAGCGTCCAGCCCGCGGCCGGCGCGCCGCCGGGCATGAAGAACGAGGCCACCAGCGTGATCGCCGCCGGAATCATCAGCCAGAAGCTGAAGTTGTTCATCCGCGCGAACGCCATGTCGGAGGCGCCGATCTGCAGCGGGATCATCCAGTTCGCGAAGCCGACGAAGGCCGGCATGATCGCGCCGAACACCATGATCAGTCCATGCATGGTGGTGAACTGGTTGAACAGCTCGGGATTGACCAGCTGCAGGCCGGGCTGGAACAGCTCGGCGCGGATCAGCAGCGCCAGCACGCCGCCGACCATCAGCATCGTGAAGCTGAACAGCAGGTAGAGCGTGCCGATGTCCTTGTGGTTCGTGGCGAAGAGCCAGCGGCGCCAGCCGGTCGGCATGTCGTGATGCTCGTCATGCGCATCGTGGCCGTCGTGCGCGCCGTGCGCATGGCCGTGGGGGTCGAGGACTGCACTCATGACTTGGTTCCTTTAGAGCTTGGCGCGCTCGGCCTTGACTTCGGACGGCTGCACCAGCTGGCCCGTCTTGTTCGACCAGCTGTTCTTGGTGAAGCTGATCACCGCGGCGATGTCGGTGTCGCTCAGCTGCTTCCACGACGGCATCGCGCCGTTGTTCTGGCCCTTGAGCAGCACGTTGATCTGGTCGGTGTGGTCGGGATCGAGCACCTTCGGCGAGCCGTCGAGCGGCTTGATCGGGCCGGCGCCCTTGCCGTTGGCCTGATGGCAGGCCGCGCAGTTGGCGGCGTAGACCTTCTCGCCGCGCGCCGTGATCTCGGGCAGCGCCCAGACCTTGGCCGGGTCGTCGAGCTTGGCGGCGGCTTCCTTGCGCTTGCCGTCGACCCAGGTGGTGTAGTCGGCGGCCGAGACCACCTTCACGTGGATCGGCATGTAGGCGTGTTCCTTGCCGCACAGCTCTTGGCACTGGCCGTAGTAGTCGCCGACCTTCTCGGCACGGAACCAGGTGTCGCGCACGAAGCCCGGGATCGCGTCCTGCTTGATGCCGAACTGCGGCACCGCGAAGGCGTGGATCACGTCGTTGGCGGTCGTGATCACGCGCACCTTCTTGTCGATCGGGACGACCAGCGGGTTGTCGACCTTGAACAGGTAGTCGACCGGGATCTCGCCCTTGGCACCGCCGTTGGACAGCGCGCGGTGCGAGCTGTCGAGCGTGGAGATGAAGCCCAGGCCTTCGCCCTCGCCGTTGATGTAGTCGTAGCCCCATTTCCACTGGTAGCCGGTGACCTTGATGGTCAGGTCGGCGTTGGTGGTGTCCTTCTGTGCCACGAGCACCTTGGTGGCGGGCAGGGCCATCAGGATCACGATCACGAAGGGGACGATGGTCCAGATGACCTCGACGACCACGGATTCATGAAAATTGGCCGCCTTGTGGCCGACCGAGCGGCGGTGCTTCCAGATCGAATAGAACATCACCGCGAACACGGCGATGAAGATCACCGTGCACAGCACCATCATGACCGTGTGCAGGAAGTGCTGTTCCTGCGCGATCTTGGTCACGCCGACGGGCATGTTGAGCTGGCGAACCATCGGACCGCCGGCCAGATCCTCGACCGCATGGGCCGCGCCGCCGACCGTCGCGCCGGCCACCAGCAGCACATTCGCCGGACTGAACTTGTTGCGCCAAATGCTCTTCATCGTGTTCACTTCTTCGTTTTTCCGTTGTACCCACCGGCCCGCCGTCTCCACGAACCGCGCCCACCGCGCGCCCGACGCTCAGGCACTTCGTCGCAAAGCCATGCGGATCTCGCGCGCGAGCGCCGCACGAAGCTCGGGACGCACATAGCGCCCCACCCTGACCGAACGACCCGCCGCCGACACCTCGATCAGCGAACGGTCGCCGGCCTGAGGCTCGATCCGCACCTGGTGCGGCAGGAATTCGGTGCGCTCGCGATGCCCGGCGTTCTCGAGTTCGATCACCAGCCGGTCCGGCGTCAGCGCGATCCGCTCGCCGTCCGTCGCATGGCGCGCGTAGAGCACGAAGGCCACGCCCACGGCCGCCAGTTCGATCCATGCGAACGGCAGCACCAGCAGGGCGCCCTGCATCCAGAACGCCGTCCCGATCCCGAGCGAAACCACGCACAGCGACACATACAGCCAGCCCAGCTGGCTCGGTGCGACGGAGCAGTTGCGCTTCAGGATCCAGTCGGTGCTCTGGCCTGAAACGACGGCAAAACGAAACGTGGAATTCGACACGGTTGCGTAGGGCAAATCGGTGCGACGCGGGAAAATCCCCGGGAGTTCACGCAGCCGCGAATTGTAGCGGGTCGGTTACTCGGGTTGACCCGGATCAGCGACGTCCGCGCAGCAGCATTTCGCGCATTTCCCGCAGCGAGACCGCGCTTTCGCCGGAGAGCGCGACCCGCGGAGGCGGCTTGAAGGCATGACCGTAGATGATCTCGAAGGTCAGCGCGATGCGGCCGTCGTCGCGCTCCGGCGCAGCCAACCCTGCGAGGCCTGTGAGCAGTTCCGACCGCCAGCGCCGTCCGCGCAGGGCTGCGAAACGGGCCGGGTGGAGGTTGCGTCCGAGGCCCCGGAGTTCGGCCAGCGCCGCCTCCGGCGTGGCCCAGGTGAGCACGATCCGCTCCATGTCCATGATCGGCTCGGCGAAACCGGCGCCGACCAGCATGTCGCCCCAGTCGTGCATGTCGGTGAATTCGTGCGCGGCGGCCGGCCAGCCGAGGCGCTGGTAGAGGCTGCGGAGCTCGCGCAGCGTGTCGGGCCCGAGGCAGGAGAACATCAGGAAACCGTCGGTGGCGATCCGGCGATGCCAGTCGGCGATCAGCGCCTGCGGGTCGGCGGCCATGTGCAGCGCCATGTTGGCCCAGAGCATGTCGACGCCCTGTTCGGGCGGTGCGTCGAAGCGCGCCTGTCCGCCCTTCCAGCGCCGGGCGCTCCACCACGGGACGGCCAGTGCCGAAGCGGTGTGGGCCGAAAGCGCTGTGTCCTGTTCGACCACGAACGACGGCGCATCCCGGTATCGCTGCGCCACCAGGGCGTGCGCCTCGAGCCCGCCCCTGGACGGCGCCCAGTCGGCCCAGGTCTTCGGCCGCACGGTGATCCACTGCAGCCGGTCTTCCATGCGGCGACCGATCTCCTCGTGCAACCAGGGCGACGCCGATGCACCGGACGTGGCGGGCGGCACGAGCCGCTCCCAGCGGGCGGCCGCCGCGGCATCGATGGTCGGCGGGCGCTGTGAAGATTCGTTGGGCATCGGACCACTCAGTATATTGAGCGATGTTCTCCGGTCGGGCCGTGCGCCCTTTCTCCGTCCTTTCCGTCCTCTCGGCCCTCTCCGCTTTTTCCGCCGCTTCGCTGCTCGCGCGTCTGGCGGGCCATGTGCCGAGCCAGTGTGCGGTCTGCCGCACCTGGCCGTCGCGCACCCTCTGCGACGACTGCGTCGCCCGCTTCGCACCGCCCGTGGCGCGCTGTGCGACGTGCGCGCTGCCGCTGTCCGCCGGCGCAACCGCAGGGCACTGCGGCGACTGCGTCGTGCACCCGCCGCCGCTCGACGCCTGCCTCGCCGCCTGCGACTACGCCTGGCCGTGGCCGGAACACATCGCGCGCTTCAAGTTCCGCGGCGACGCCGGCTGGGCGACGCCGTTCGCGACGCTGATGCGCAGCGCGCCGTGGGTCGAGCCGGCGGTCGAGCGGTGCGATCTGGTGCTGCCGATGCCGCTGTCGACGCAGCGATTGCGCGAGCGCGGTTTCAACCAGGCGTTCGAACTGGCACGCCGTCTCGCGCCCGAGAAGACCGATGCGACCCTGCTGCTGCGCACGCGCGACACGCCCGCGCAGAGCGGCCTGCGGCGGGCCGACCGCCTGCGCAACCTCGCCGGCGCCTTCGCGCTGGAGCCACTGCGCGCCGACGCCGTGCGCGGCCGGCGGGTGCTGCTGGTCGACGACGTGATGACCAGCGGAGCGTCGCTCTTCACGGCCGCGGCAGTGCTGCGGGCGGGCGGTGCGTCGCACGTCGAGGCCGTGGTGCTGGCGCGAACCGCATGACGGTGGCAGACGGCGAGACAATCGCGCCATGTTCCATATCGTCCTGGTCGAGCCCGAAATCCCGCCGAACACCGGCAACGTGATCCGGCTGGCCGCCAACACCGGCTGCACGCTGCACCTGGTCGAGCCGCTCGGCTTCTCGATGGACGACCGCCTGCTGCGCCGCGCCGGACTCGACTACCACGAGTACGCCGAAGTCCGCCGCCATGCGCACTGGCAGGCGCTGCTCGACGCCGAACGGCCCGCGCCCGGGCGGATGTTCGCGCTCACCACGCGCGGCACGCGGCGGGTGCACGACGTGCCGTTCGCGGCCGGGGACTGGCTGGTGTTCGGCTCCGAGACCCGCGGCCTGGCGCCCGAACTGCGCGAGACCTTCGCGCCGGCGCAGTGGCTCAGGCTGCCGATGCGCGAAGGCCAGCGCAGCCTGAACCTGTCGAACGCCGTCGCCGTGACGGTGTTCGAGGCCTGGCGGCAGATCGGTTTCGCCTAGACCGCGCCGCGGCTACCGGTAGCGGCGCACGACCGACTCGGCCACGCAGGCCGGCTTCGCGGCACCTTCGAGCTCGACCGTCATCTCCCAGGTCAGCTGCATTCCGTCGCCCGCGATGGGCTCGGCCGACAGCAGCTTCAGCCGCCCGCGCAGGCGGCTGCCGACGGGCACCGGCGACATGAAGCGCACGCGGTTGAGCCCGTAGTTCACGCCCATGCGCGATTCGACGACCGTCATCGCGCTCTCGAAGAACTTGGGCAGCAGCGAAAGCGTGAGGAAGCCGTGGGCGATCGGTCCGCCGAAGGGCCCCGCCTTGGCGCGTTCGACGTCGACGTGGATCCACTGCAGGTCGCCCGTGGCTTCGGCGAACTGGTTCACCTGGGCCTGGGTGATCGTGAGCCAGTCGCTGGTCGCGACGTCCTCGCCGACGCAGGCGGCGAGATCCTGGAGAGTCTGGAATGTTCGGGTCATGGCCGGCACTGTAGGGCGACCCGCGTGCCGGCGATGTCCACGGCGCGACATCGCGAAAGCGCGCTATGTTCGCGGCATGACGACAACGACAACAACGCCGCCCGCACGGCAGAGTCAGCCTCTTCCGACGCAGGACTCCGCGCGGATCTACCTGATCGCGGCCCATCCGCACTGGCGCGAGTCGCGCGTGACCCGGCGCATGGTGGACGCCGCGAGAGACGCCGCGACGGCGGGCGCGCGGATCGACGTCAACGACCTCTACGGCACCTACCCCGACTACGCGATCGACCCCGATGCCGAGCGCGCCCGGGTCGAGGCGGCCGACCTGCTGGTGCTGGTGCATCCGATCCAGTGGTACTCGATGCCGGCGCTGCAGAAGCTCTGGCTCGACGAGGTGCTCGCCTATGGCTGGGCCTACGGCGAGGGCGGCACGGCGCTGCGGGGCAAGGACCTGTGGCTGGTGGCGTCGACCGGCGCCGCCGAGGACAGCTACCACCCGCAGGGCTACAACCGCTACTTCTTCGACGCCTTCCTGCCGCCCTACGAACAGACGGCCGCGCTGTGCGGGATGCGCTTCCTGCCGCCGCTGGTGCTTCACGGGGCGCGCAGCACGGATCACGAATCCTTCGAGGCCCATGCCGACACCTTCGCCCGGCGGCTCGCGAGCTATCCGGACTGGCCCGAGATGGACGAGATCGATACCTGCCCGACCTGCGAGGTGCCGGCACGGGACCGTCCGATGCCCGTCGTCGCCGGGACGCCGGCCGACTGACCGGCAGGAACCTCTCATGGAACACGCTCCCGCCTGGCTCACCAGCAGCCTCATCTACCTCGGTGCCGCCGTGCTGGTGGTGCCGCTCTCGCGCGCCCTCGGGCTCGGATCGATCATCGGCTACCTCGCCGCCGGCATCGCCATCGGTCCCTGGGGCCTCGGGCTGGTGTCCAGTCCGCAGGACGTGCTGCATTTCGCCGAGTTCGGCGTCGTGCTGATGCTGTTCCTGGTCGGCCTCGAACTCGAACCCGACCGGCTCTGGAGCCTGCGCCGGCCGATCTTCGGCTGGGGCTCGGCGCAGGTGCTCGGCTGCGCGGCGGTGCTGTTCGGCGTCGGCTACGTGGCCGGCGCGGAGTGGCGCGTGGCGCTGGTGGCCGCGCTCGGGCTGGCACTGTCGTCGACGGCCATCGCGCTGCAGGTGTTCGGCGAACGCAACCTGCTGCCGACGGTCAGCGGCCAGGCCGGCTTCTCGATCCTGCTGTTCCAGGACGTCGCGGCGATCCCGATCCTGGCGCTGCTGCCGCTGCTGGCCGTCTCCGGCGCCGACACGCACGAAGCCGTCACCGGTGCGGCCCGCGCGCTGCAGGCCGCGAAGATCATCGGCGTGATCGCGGCCATCGTGCTCGGCGGGCGCCTGCTGCTGCGCCCGGTGCTGCGCTGGATCGCTCGCAGCAACACGCCCGAAATCTTCACCGCCGCCGCGCTGCTGCTGGTGGTGGCGATCGCGGCGCTGATGCAGTTCGTCGGCCTGTCGATGGCGCTGGGCGCCTTCCTGGCCGGCGTGCTGCTGGCCGAGAGCGAGTACCGGCGCGAACTCGAGACCGACATCGAGCCGTTCAAGGGACTGCTGCTCGGACTCTTCTTCATCGCGATCGGCATGAGCATCGACTTCGGCGTGCTGATGGCCAGCCCGGGCCTGATGGCGCTGGTGGTGGTCGGCTTCCTGGTCGTGAAGTGCGCGGTGATCTACGGGCTGGCGACGCTGATGAAGGTGCCCTACCAGCAGCGGCCGGTGTTCACGCTGCTGCTCGCGCAGGGCGGCGAATTCGCCTTCGTCGTGTTCCAGGGCGCGGGGCCGGACGTGCTCGCGCCGGCCGTCTCGTCGTTCCTGATCGCGGCGGTGGCGCTGTCGATGCTGGTGTCGCCGCTGCTGCTGGTGCTGATCGACAGGTTCGTGCTGCCGCGCTACAGCGTGGGCGGCGCAGCCCTCGACGAGATCTCGGAGCCGCAGACGCCCAAGGTGCTGATCTGCGGCTTCGGGCGCTATGGCCAGATCGTCGGCCGCATGGTCAGCGCCCAGGGCGTGAAGGTGACGGTGCTCGACCACGACCCCGACACGGTCGAGGGCCTGCGCGAATTCGGCTTCCGGGTGTTCTACGGCGACGCGACTCGGCTCGACCTGCTGCGCACCGCCGGCGCCGCGAGCGCTTCGGCGATCGTGGTGGCGGTCGACGACGTTGAGCAGTCGCTGGAGATCGTCGACCTGGTACGCGAGCATTTCCCGCAGGCGCGCATCGTCGCGCGGGCGCGCAACGTCGGCCATCTCTACCAGCTGCAGGACCGCAAGGTGGACTTCATCGAGCGCGAGCTCTTCGAGTCGTCGCTGCGCAGCGCGCGCTCGGTGCTCGAGGTGCTCGGCTGGCCCGCGCACGAGGCGCGCGAGTCGGCGCTGACCTTCCGGCGGCGCAACCAGCAGCTGATGGCCGAGACCTATCCGCACTACAAGGACCGCGCCAAATTGATCGCGGTCGCCAAGGAGGGCCGCCAGCAGTTCGCCGAGCAGATGGCACGGGAGCGCGAGGAGCGGCAGCGGCGCGCCGGCAAGGACTGGGACAGCCGCTGACCGGCCGACCGACCGAGGCGCGTCAGTGCGCCATCGCCGGACCGGTCGCCACCGTGGCACCGCGCCGTGTGTAGCCGCAGAACTCGAAATCCACCTCCGGCTGCCGGCCCGACATCAGCTCGGCCAGCGCCCGACCCGAGCCGCAGCCGTGCGTCCAGCCGAGCGTGCCGTGGCCGGTGTTCAGGTAGAGGCCCTCGAGCCGGCTCCTGCCGATGTAGGGCACGTTGCCCGGCGTGGCCGGACGCAGGCCGGCCCAGAACGTGGCCAGCTCGGGCCGGCTCATGCCGGGGAAGACGTCGAGCGCCCGTTGGACGATCGCCTTGCAACGCGCCGGATTGAGCGACAGGTCGTAGCCGTTGAGCTCGGCCGTGCCGGCGATGCGCATGCGGTCGCCGAAGCGCGAGAACACCAGCTTGTACTCGTCGTCCGTGAGGCTCACGCTGGGCGCCTTGCTTTCGTCGAGCACCGGCAGCGTGGCCGAATAGCCCTTGGCCGGGTAGATGTCCAG
>JAKONL010000050.1 GCA_022701965.1 Burkholderiaceae bacterium
TCGGCTCGAACTATGCGTTGTTCTTCGACCAGCTGCAGGTTACCGGGCGGGCCGACGAGGACACGCTGGCGTCGCTGATGCTCGCCAACCTCACGACCGTGGTCTCGTTCGGCCTGATCGCGATCTCGGACATCCCGGCGCTGTCGGCGATCGGCCGCGTGGTGGCCCCGGGCGCGTTCCTCGCCCTGATGCTGTCGGCCGCCTTCGTCCGGAAAACACCCGGTCGGCCCGGACCGAAGACGGTCTGAGTTACAACGCAACCATGTCGTCCACCGTTCCATCCGCCGCCGCCGGCAGCGTCGACCCGTCGACGCTTCCGACCTGGATCAAGGCCAGCATCGGCGTCCATGCGGCCGCCCTGGGTGCCGCCCTGATCGCCGCGGAAGCCGCGCCCTGGGCGATCGGCGCGGTGGTGCTCAACCATGCGCTGATCACCGGCGCCGGCCTGACGCCGCGCAGCAGCCTGCTCGGGCCGAACGTGACGCGGTTGCCGCCCGCGGCCGCCGCGCGGCGCGAGATCGCGCTGACCATCGACGACGGGCCCGAACCCGGGGTGACGCCGCAGGTGCTCGACCTGCTCGACCGTCATCGCCAGCGCGCGACCTTCTTCTGCATCGCCGAGCGCGTCGCCGCCCACCCGGCACTGGCGCGCGAGATCGTGGCGCGCGGTCACAGCATCCAGAACCACACCGCGCGCCATCGGCACAACTTCTCCGTGCTCGGGCCGCGTGGCTATGAAGCGGAGATTTCCCGCGCGCAGGACATCCTCACCCAGGTCGTCGGCGAGCGACCGACCTGCTTCCGCGCCCCGGCGGGCCTGCGCAACCCGTTCCTCGCGCCGGTGCTGCGGCGGCTCGACCTGTCGCTGGTGAGCTGGACGCGTCGCGGCTTCGACACCCGCGAACGCGATCCGTCCACCGTGCTGGCGCGCCTGGTGCGCAACCTGTCGGCGGGCGACATCCTGCTGCTGCACGACGGCAACGCCGCGCGCACCGCGCAAGGGCGCCCCGTGCTGCTCGACGTGCTCCCACCCCTGTTCGCACGCCTGGAAGCCGATCGCCTGCGCGCGGTCACGCTGCCCGAAGGACTCGCCGCATGAATTCCATCCCGTCCCGTGCGGCGACCGACGCCGTCTGGCACCGCCTGCACGACGCCGCGACCGAGCCGTACCGGCGCGCGGGCCGTTTCGCCTGGCATTTCGCACGCGGCAAGCTCGGACGCGATCCGGTGTTCCGCGGCCTGCTCGAACGCGGACTGATCGGACCCGACCGGGCGCGGATCGTCGACATCGGCAGCGGGCAGAGCCTGATCGCGAGCCTGCTGTCGGTCGCGGCGCGCATCCAGGCCGAAGGCCAGTGGCCCCGGACCTGGGCGCCGACGCCGCGGCAGGTCGCCTACATCGGCATCGAACTGATGTCCGCCGACGTCAAGCGCGCGTGCGAATCGCTCGACCGGCTGGTGCCGGTACCCGACATCCGGTGCGCCGACATGCGCACCGCCGAACTGCCGCCCTGCGACCTGGTAGTGATCCTCGACGTGTTGCACTACGTCGATCTCGACGCCCAGGAAGAGGTCCTGCGGCGGGTGCGCGATGCGCTTGCGCCGGGCGGGAGGCTGCTGCTGCGCGTGGGCGACGCCTCGAGCCGGCGGGGTTTCGCGGTCAGCCAGTGGGTCGACCGGACCGTCACGCGCGCGCGCGGCCACAAGGTTTCTCCCACCTGGGGCAGAACGCTGGAACAATGGAAGAGTCTGTTGACCCGGCTCGGCTTTGTACTCCAGAGCGTTCCCATGAGCCAGGGCACGCCGTTCGCGAACGTGCTGCTCGTCGCCGACCTGGCACCATCCCCATTACCCATCCGATCATGACGCCCCCCCAGACCCTCGACCGCGCCGGCATCGCGCGCCGCATTCCCCACAGCGGCAGCATGTGCCTGCTCGACCGCCTCGACAACTGGGATGCCGTCGCGATCCGCTGCAGCACGTCGAGCCATGCCCTCGCCGACAACCCGTTGCGGACTGCGAGCGGCTTGCTGGCTGCGAACCTGATCGAGTACGCCGCGCAGGCGATGGCCCTGCACGGCGGACTGCTCGCGCCCGAAGGCGACGAGCCTTCGGCCGGCTTCCTGGCCAGCGCGCGCAACGTGCGAATGTCGGTCGCGCGTTTCGACGACGTGCCCGGCGACTTGCGCATCGATGCGCAGCGGCTTTCGGGCGACGCCAACCAGGTCCTGTACGAATTCTCGGTCCGCGACGCGACGGACCGGGCGCTGGCCGAGGGCAGGGCGGTGGTGGTGCTGAATACGCCGCTGGCCGCCGACGCCGGCATCCAGCCGCGATGAAGGCGTTCGTCACGCGCCTGCGGGCCGATCCGCGCTATTCGAAGATCTTCGAGTGGGGCGTGCTCGTCTCGATCACCGGTTCGGCGCAGCTGTTCGTCCAGGGGCTGGGCGTCCTGTCGGGGTTCCTGATCATCCACATGCTGTCGACGCATGAATATGCGCTCTACACGCTGGCCTACACGATGCTCGGAACGCTCGTGGCGCTGGCCGACGGCGGCATCACCTCCGGCGTGCTCGCGCACGGTGCCAAGTCGTGGCAGGACAAGCAGCGCATGGGCGAAGTCGTGGCCACAGGACTGTATCTGAGGCGGAAGTTCTCGATGATCAGCCTCGCGGTCTCGATGCCGGTGCTGCTCGTGCTGCTCATCAGGCACGGCGCGGCCTGGCAGTTCGCGGTGCTGATCGTGCTGGCGCTGCTCCCGGCCTTCCTCGCCGGCCTGACCGAGGACATCTTCGAGATTCCGGTGCGGCTTCACCAGGACATCAAGGCGTTGCAGAAGAATGCGATCGCGGTCAACGTTGCGCGCTTCGTCCTGCTGCTGTCGACCGTCGTCATCCTGCCGTTTGCCGCCGTGGCGATCCTCGCGAACGGCCTACCGAGGATCTGGGCGAACTACAGGCTGCGAAAGATCGCGGTGAAGTTCACCGACTTCTCGATGCCGGTCGACAAGGAGATCCAGAAGGGGATTCTGACGATGGTCAAGAGGACGTTGCCGGGAGCGATCTACTACTGCATCTCCTCGCAACTGTCCATCTGGCTGATCTCGATCTACGGCAATACGGAAGCCATTGCGCAGATCGGCGCGCTCGGCCGGCTGGCGGCCATCCTGACGGTCATCGGCGGGATCTTCTCGACCCTGATCGTGCCGCGCTTCGCGCGGCTGCCGGAGCGCAGCGACGTCCTGCTGCTGCGGTTTTTCCAGACCATCGGCATCCTGCTCGTCATCAGCGCGTTCTCGTGCGGGCTGGCCTATTTCTTTCCGAAGCAGGTCCTCTACCTGCTCGGCAAGAACTACAGCGGCCTCGATGCCGAGCTGCTGCTGAGCGTCCTGGGCGCCTGCGTGTCGATGATGGTCGGCATCGTCTACGCGCTGTCGCTGAGCCGGACCTGGGTCGTGCCGGTGACGTTCAACGTCGTCTCGTGCATCGCCGTGCAGGCGCTGCTGGTGTTCCTGCTCGATTTCTCGACGGCTCGCGGGGTGCTGGTCTACGGATTGCTCAACAGCATCTGGGTCTTCACGGTGTTCTCGGGCTACCTCGTCTACCGCATCGTCCTGCTTCGGAAGGTCGAGGCGAAGGCGCCCTGAACCACCCGTCCAACGAACCTCGATCCGACCATGAACCTTTCCGGAAAACGCGCATTGATCACCGGCGCGAGCGGCGCCCTCGGCAGCGCCATCGCGCTGCGCCTGGCCCGCGACGGCGCGACGGTGCTGCTGCACGCGAGCTCGAGGCCGCAGGCCGTCGAAGCGCTGGCCGAGACCGTGCGGGCGTCCGGCGGCATCGCGGAATGCCATGTCTTCGACCTGTGCAGCGACGAGGCGACCGCGGCGGGCTGCGCCGCGATCCTCGCCGGCGGGCCGGTGCAGATCCTGGTCAACAACGCGGGCGTGCACGACGACGCCGTGCTGCCGGGCATGCGGCCGGCGCAGTGGCACAAGGTGATCGACGTGTCGCTCAACGGCTTCTTCCGCGTGACGCAGCCGCTGCTGCTGCCGATGCTGCGCACCCGTTGGGGACGCATCCTGAACATCTCTTCGGTCGCCGCCCTGACCGGCAACCGTGGGCAGGTCAACTACTCGGCCGCCAAGGGCGCGATCAACAGTGCCACCAAGTCGCTGTCGCTGGAGGTCGCCGCGCGCGGCGTGACGGTCAACGCGATCGCGCCGGGCATCATCGCCTCGCCGATGGCCGACGCGGTGTTCGACCCCGCCGTGATCGCGCAGATGGTTCCGCTCAAGCGCGCCGGCACGCCCGAGGAGGTCGCCGCGCTGGCCGGCTTCCTCGCGAGCGACGAAGCCGCCTACATCACCGGGCAGGTGATCTCGATCAACGGCGGATGATCTAGCCGCATTTGCGCAGTCGGAGTCATGCCAGCGCGAGCGCTGCGAAGCCCAGCAGCACGGTGCCGGTGACGATGTTGATCGCGGCCTGGATGCGGGGACTCTCCAGGCATTCCTTCATGCGCGAGATCGAGAAGGTCAGGAAGAAGAACCAGCCCGCGATGATGGAGGCGTGCACGAGCACCAGCGAGAACCCCTCCTGGACTGCATTGCGCCCCGCGATGAATTGCGGGAACGCGGCCAGGTAGAACATCGAGACCTTCGGATTGAAGAGCTGCGTCAGGAAGCCTTCGCGGAAGCTGTCGAGCGGCGACCTCGACCGGTCGACGACGGCGGCCGTCCGCTGCCCGCGTCGCCCGCCCCGCAGGATCGAGATGCCCGTCCACAGCATCCGGCCGCCGACGTAGGCCAGGTAGATGCCGCCGATAGCCTTCACCACGAAGTAGAGGCGCGGGCTCGACAGCACGATCACCGAGATGCCGAAGATCGACAGCGCGCCGTGGAAGAAGGTCGCGGTGCACAGGCCGGCGATGTTGAAGGTCGTGATTCTCGGACCGTAGTTCGATGCGTTGTTGATGATCAGCATCGTGTTGACCCCCGGCGACAGCACCAGCAGCAGCGCGATCAGCGAGAAACCGAGGAGTCCGGTCGTCATCGAGCGGTCAGTCGATCGTGTTGCGGAAGACGCCGTCGTACAGCGCGAGCCGCACGGTCTCCGTCGCGTCCTGGCGCTGCTCGACATGCGACGCGTCGGAGAAATAGGCGTTGTGCGGATTGATCACGAGCCGGCCCGAAAGCCATGCCGCATCGTCGCGCCAGGCGCGCACCAGGCGGTCGTCACCCGGCGGCTCGACCGGCAGGACATCGAGGAACACACGGAAACCGGCGTTGGCCCGCAGATGCGTCTCGAGCGTGTCGAGCGAGCGCATCAACCCGCCGCGCCCGGTGTTGACGAGGACGGCATCGGGCTTCATGCGCTGCAGGAAACCGGCGTCGATCATGCCGGCCGTCTCGGCCGTCAGCGGGCAATGCAGGGAGACGACGTCGCTGGTGTGCAGCAGTTCGTCGAGGGTAGCGGCGCGATGAAGCCCGAGCGACTTCCAGAGGCCTTGTTCGACGTGCGGGTCGAAGGCCGCGATATCGAAGCCGAACGCCTTCAGGCGCAACGCCGTCGCGATGCCGATCTTGCCGAGCCCGACCAGGCCGACGCGCCGCGTGCGCGAACGCCAGGTCGGCAGGTTGTGTTCCTGCCAGGCGTCGCCATAGGCGCGCGCGAGGCGGTCGTGCCGCGTGATGCCGCGAACGCCATCGAGGATCATGGCGCAGGCCGTATCCGCGACTTCCTCGGTGCAGTAGGAGGGGTTGTTGGCGAACCGGATGCCCGCGCGCTTCAGCGCCTCGACGTCGACCTGGTCGTAGCCGATGCCGTAGCGCACCACGATCCGGCACTTCTTGAGGCGCCGCGCGGTGAAGCTGGTGATCCGCGCATGCCAGACCAGCAGCGCGTCGAGATCGGCCAGATCGGAGTCGCGAAAATCGCGCTCGTCCAACGAATTCAGGAACACGAACCTGGCGCCCAGGCGCTCGAGTTCGGATTCGAAGGCGCCGACTTCAAGCAGCCGGTCGGTGATGCCGATTTTCATGGTCGCGATGGTCCCGGTTGTAGTCGACGATGAGCATGTCCCGATGGCCCGCCGCGTCGGTCGTCGGCGTGATCGGCGAGACGCCGTGGAGCAGCGCCCGGTCATTGAGCAGGAAGCCGTCCATGCGGTCGCGCAGCGTGAGCGTCATCAGCGTGCGGCCGTCGGTGTCGCAGAGGGTGCTCGTGCCGCCCTCGATCCCGGTGCGGTCCATCAGGTGCATGCTGATGAAATCGTGTCCGTCGCGGTGCAGGCCCTCGGGCGTCGGTTGCCCGACCATGGAAGTGCTGCAGTCGATCCGCATCTGGTGCAGGTAGACGTTCCAGGTCGCGACGCCGTCGCCGCGCTCGTCGCCGTCTTCGTCTTCGGCTTCGGTGCATCGCATGAGGGCGCGCAGGCAGGTCCCGACGATCTCGCGCACGGCTTCGTTCCGGCGGATCGCGGGCTCCACGGGGGCGAAGTCGCGGCGGATCCCGCCCGCGTAGGTGTTGATCGCCGTGCTCTGGTAGAAGCCGAAATCGTCGAGTTCCTCGAAGGTCATGCCAGCCGGGCCGGCATCCTCCCGCGAGACCCGTACGACGTACTTGCAGAAACGGCGCCGCCTGAAGCGGTCGCCGGTGTGCATGTAGGGGTCAGGGACCAGGCGGTCCCAGCTGCGGGCGAGTTCCGCCAGCGCTTGCGGATGGGTCCGGTCCAGCGCCCAGTCCGCGGACGGGATGAAGGCGAACCGACGCTCGCGCAGTTCGTCCGCGGTCTTCTCGATGTCCGGGCGGGCGCCGGACTTCCGCTCGAAGGACCGGCGCAGGCTGCTCGGTGTGACGACAGGGGGGCTGATGACGTTCTCGCAGGGGATGAATGCATCAGGTTAGGGGGCGCGGCGCGGGCGGCCAATAGCTCGGACGGCCGGCACCTGCCGGCGCGGAGTGCGGGCCCTGGAGTCCGGACCGGCCGGATCGGCTAGGCCGTACGGCCGCCCCCGCGCGGCGTCGCGGCAGGATGCGCAGGGTGGCCGAGGATCTGGCGGATCTTGCGGGCCAGTTCCTCGCGCGTGTAGGGCTTGCTCAGCAACGCGACCCCGGGGTCGAGCCGGCCGCCGTGCACGATGGCGTTCTCGGTGTAGCCCGACGTGAAAAGTACCTGCATGTGTGGCTTCAGCAGCTTCGCCCGGCGCGCGAGCTCCGGGCTGCGCAGCGTGCCGGGCATCACCACGTCGGTGAAGAGCAGGTCGATCGGCACGCCGCTCTCGACCACCACGAGCGCGCTCTGCGCATCGGGCGCCTCGAGCACCCGGTAGCCGAGGTCGGTGAGCAGGTCGACCACGGTCTCGCGCACCTGGGCGTCGTCCTCGACCACGAGAACGGTCTCGGTTCCGCCGGGCGCGGTCGTCGTCGACGACGGTTCCTCGGCGTGCTCGGCGTCGGCCGAACGCGGCAGGTAGAGCCGCACGGTGGTGCCATGCCCCGGCTCGCTGTAGATCTTCACGTGGCCGCCACTCTGCTTGACGAAGCCGTACACCATCGACAGGCCCAGGCCGGTGCCGTGGCCTTCGGGCTTGGTGGTGAAGAAGGGCTCGAACGCCTTGTCCACGATGTCCTGGGTCATGCCGGAGCCGGTGTCGGAGACGGCGATCATCACGTACTGGCCGGCCGTCACGTCCGGATGCACCCGTGCATAGCCGTCGTCCAGGCTCGCATTGCCGGCCTCGATCGTCAGCCGGCCCTGGCCCTGCATCGCGTCGCGCGCATTGATGGCGAGGTTGAGCAGCGCGTTCTCGAGGAAGTTGCGGTCCACCAGCGTGTTCCACATGCCGCCGGCCACCACCGTCTCGAGCTCGACCGTCTCGCCCAGCGTCCGGCGCAGCAGTTCGTCGAGCTCGCGCAGGAGCCGCCCGGTGTTGATCACCACCGGCGCGAGCGGCTGCTTGCGCGCGAAGGCGAGCAGGTGCGAGGCCAGCTTGGCGCCACGCTCCACGCCGCCGATCGCCCCGCTCAGGCGCCTCTGGGTGGGCTCGTCGCCGGGCATCGTGCGCCGCAGCAGGTGCAGGTTGCCCGCGATGACCTGCAGCGCATTGTTGAAATCGTGCGCCACGCCGCCGGTGAGCTTGCCCAGCGCCTCCATCTTCTGCGACTGCAGCAGCGCGGCCTGCATCGCGAGCCGGTCGCTGTCGCTCTTCCTGAGCGCTTCGGTCCGCTGTTCGACCAGCTGTTCGAGCTCGTCGCGATGGCGCGTGAGCTCGATCTCCGCCCGGCGCTGGCTCGTGATGTCCGCGCCCTGGATGAAGATGCCCGACACCGTGCCGTCGAGTTCGCAGACCGGCTGGTAGACGACGTCGATGAAGCGGTCGTCGAGCACTCCGCTGGCGGCGTCGCGCAATCGCACCGGGCGTCCGTGCAGCAGCCGGGCCTCGCCGCTCGCGTAGACGGCATCGAGGATCTCGAAGAGCCCCTGGCCTTCGATCTCGGGCGAGACCTCGCGCGCCGACTTCCCCAGGAGGTCGGCGCTGCCGATCAGCTTGCAGAACGCCGCATTCGCCATCTCGTAGACATGGCGCGGCCCGCGCACGACGGCGAGGAAGCCTGGCGCCTGCGCGAACAGTTGGCGCAGCTGGCCGGCCTCGGCCGTGAGCACGTCGTTGCGCTGCTGCACCGCTTCGGCGCGCTTCAGGATGCGGTGATGCAGCACGCTGCCGGTGTCCGCCGAAGCGCGTTCACGTTCGCGCTCGCGCGTTCTGGCGCGCAGCCGCTGCAGTTCCGTCACGTCCTCGGTGTGCTGCATCACGTAGGTGAGCGTGCCGTCCTCGTCGAACAGCGGCGTATGCGTCGCGCTCCAGTAGCGCTGTTCGACGACCTGGCCCTCCGGCGTCTCGCGCAGCAGGTCGTAGCGGATCAGCGGCAGTTCGTCGCGCGTGCGCAGGCGGACCGTCCGGTCCAGCGATTCCCGCAGCTGCAGGTCGCTCTCCGCATTGGGACTCGGAAAGGCGTCGAACACCGAGCGCCCGACCAGCGACGAGAGTTCCCGACCGGTCACTTTCAGGTATGCCAGGTTCGCGCCCGCGATGACGAAGTCGGGCTCCATCACCAGATAGGGGTTGGGCGATGCGTCGAAGAGATGGAAGAAGTTGAGCTTGTCCAGAATTCGGCTCCGGCATACGGTGGTTCGAATGTTGGCGGGAGTGGCGGTGTTCAGTCGGGCTGGGTGAACACGAGTACCGAATTCGATCCGCCGAAGGCGAACGAACTGCTGATCGCCGCACGGAGGTCCGGCGCAGGCGCGCCACCATCGTTGAGAAGGTTGAGAAGGCAGTCCGCGTCGGCGCGGTCGCAATGGGCATTCGGCGGCAGCTGGCGGCGGCTGAGCGACAGCACGGTGATCAGGGCTTCGAGCGCACCGGCGGCTCCGAGCAGGTGGCCGTGCAATGCCTTGGTCGAACTCACGCGCAGGCCGGCCAACGCATTGCCCCAGACCTCGGCGAGCGCCGCGCTCTCGACCGCATCGCCGATGCGGGTCGCGGTGCCGTGGGCGTTGCAGTAGCCGATGTCGGCTGGCGCGAGTCCGGCCTGCTGCAGCGCGAGCCGGAGCGCACGGGCCTGGCCTCGCGCATCCGGTTTGGTGAGGTGCGTCGCGTCGCAGCTGCTGCCCCAGCCGGCGAGCGTCGCGTGGGAGCGCGCACCGCGCGCACGTGCATGCCCGGCGGACTCGAGCACGAGGAAGGCGGCGCCTTCGCCGAGCGCGAATCCGGATCGGTCGGCCGCGAAGGGGCGTACCGCGGACGCTGCCTGAGCGGCGTCCGCCGGATCGAACGAGGCCAGCGTCTGCATCGCCTGCCAGGCCATCACCACGCCGGGCACGACCAGTGCCTCGCTGCCGCCGGCGATCGCGACGTCGACCTCGCCTCGTGCGACCGCCTTGGCCGCCTCGGCGATGGCGATGGACGACGAGGCGCAGGCGACCGAGTAGGTCAGCACCGGCCCGTGCGCCTCCTGGCGCATCGCGACGTGCGCGGCGGGGGCATTGGGCATGAAGGCGGGAATCGTCAGCGGCGGCACGCGTCCGCCGCTGCGGTAGGCCGCCTCCAGCGCCGCGGCGCCGCCCATGCCGCAGCCCGCGAAGACGCCGATGCGCTCGGACGCGACCGCGCCCCGCTCGAGCCCCGCATCGCGCATCGCGAGGTCGGCTGCGGCGACGGCGAGCTGGCTCACGCGATCGACGCCGGCGAGCTGCAGCTTGGTGAACCAGCGCGCGGGATCGAAGTCGACCGTGGCGGCGATGGCCGGTCGGGGAAGCTCGGGAAAGACGGGCGCGAGCGCCGACTCGGCGCGCATCAGGGCATCGAACAGCGCGGACGGATCGTCGCCGTGCGGCGAGACCGTGCCGAGTCCGGTCACCTCGACGGTGTGGAGCTGCAGGGACGTCGGGGCTGGCATCGCCGGATTCAGACCGTGCTCTCGGCCTTGGTTTCCTTCGTTTCCTTGGCTTCCTTGGCGGCGATCGCGCCGTCGACCAGCGACGCGAGTTCGGCCAGCGTGTCGATGTTCGGGTTGTCGTCGGGCACCACGATATGGAAATGGTCCTCGACCGCGAAGATGAACTCGGCCAGTGCCAGGGAATCGAGCCCTTTTTCGCGCATGGACGCCTGGGGATCAAGGTCCGACACCGGAATGTCGTACTTCTCCTGGATCAGCGCTTGCAGTTCGGTGAGCGAACTCATGATGGTTTTTCTTTCCGTGTTGGCCCTGAATTCGATGATATCCGGTGGGCGCGGGGCTTCCAATGCAGCGACGGCAGGGCGAAAACGATGCCCAGCATCGCGCCGCCGGCGACATCCAGCACCACGTGCTGCCGCGTGGCCAGCGTCGACCATGCGATGGCGACGAACCAGATCAGGTTGACCGCGCGCAGCGCGCGAGGCGCCCCGATGCCGCGCAGTACTCGCTCGATGCGGACCACCGTGAACATCGCGGCGGCGACGTGCATCGAGGGACAGGCGTTGCCCGCGGCATCGATGCCCTGCAGCAGCTGGAAACCGAAGAAACCCGAGGCGTCGAAAGCCGTCGGCGGCACGGCCGTCGGCCAGAAATGGAAGATGGCGAGGCCCGCCGCGCACATCGCCACCATCCAGGAGCCGCAGGAGGCGAGCGAACGGAAGTCGCGCTGCATGCCCGGGCCGATGCCGATGTAGATCCACAGCGACAGGTACGGAAAGATCGCCTCGGGCCGGAATGCCACCAGGGCGTCCAGCGGCGTCAGCGGCATCGTCGCGACCGGATACGCAGGATGGCGAAGAAGCTGGAAGTACGCGACGAAGAAGAGCGTCGTCAGGACGGTGGTGCCGACCAGCTTCAGCATGAAGAGATGGCGCATCCGGTAGGCGAGCTCGGTCGTCCACGGTGCGCCGTGCGGCGGTGCGTTCAAGGCGCTCGGTCCCGGTCGGCTCGGCTGTCAGGCCTGGAACGGCGGCAGCCCGCGCAGGCGCCGCAGCGCCAGGCCCGGCAGCCGCATCAGGAATTCGCCCATCAGCCGCGCGTGCATCCAGCTCAGCAGCAGGTTGTCGCGGACATACTTGAAGTGCGACACGCCGCCGTCGTCCGCCTTCAGGTACCTGACCGGTGCGTCGATGTTGACCGGCTTGGCGCCACCCCAGACCAGACGCACCACGGCCTCGGTGTCGAAGTCGAAGCGGCGCATCCAGCTCTGCCGTTTCATGACCGCGATCAGCGGCGACACCGGATAGATGCGAAAGCCGTAGAGCGAATCGCCCACACCCGCCCACAGCGTCTCGAGGTGCGTCCAGCCGTTGGACAGCTTGCGGCCCTGCACGCGCGCCATCGGCGCGGTGGCGTCGAAGACCGGGCGCCCGAGCACGATCGTGTCGGGACGTGCCTGCGACGCGTGCATGAACGAGGCGATCAGGTCTTCCGGATGCTGGCCGTCGGAGTCCATGGCGAGCGCATGGGTGTAGCCAGCCGCCTCGGCAGCCTCGAGCCCATGCAGCATCGCCGCGCCCTTGCCCTGGTTGTGCGGCAGCACGAACACGCGCAGGCCGGGGTCCTCGGCGGCCATCCGGACCATGCGCTCGGCAGTACCGTCGGTGCTGCCGTCGATCACGACCCAGACCGGGTTCCAGTGCGCGCGGGCCGCGCTCACGGTGGAGAAGAGTCGCTCGCCGGTGTCGTAGCTCGGGATCAGGACGAGATGGGTGCGCGAAGGTTCTTGCATTCAGGCGGCGCCTCTGGCGGGCGCGGTTCCAGGGTGTGGCGAAAGTAGTGTTCGAGCTGCTGCAGGAGCTGCGCGCTGTCGGCGACCGGCTCGAAGCGCTGGCCCAGGCGCAGCGTGAAGACCAGCGGCAGCGGCGGCACGCGCCACAGCGGCCAGCCCTTGCCCAGGTAGGGCGAGTCGGTGTCGATGAAGACGGTCTGGATCGGAGCCTGGGCGAGCTTGGCGATCAGCGTGACGCCGGGTCGGAAGGCGTTCACGGCGGCACCGCCGCTGCGCTCGCTGCGCGTGCCCTCGGGAAAGATCACCAGCTGCCCGCCACGACGCAGATCCTGCACCGCCAGCCGGATCATGCTGTGCGCCGAATCGTTGCGGATGTAGCCGGCCAAGCGCGCGCCACCGGCGAGAAAAACGTTGCGCATCAGCGTCGCCTTCATGATGCAGGCGCTGCGCGGCAGGCGGGAAACCAGGAGCAGCGCATCGAGCATGGTCGGATGGTTGGCCGCGAGGATCAGGCCGTGTTCGTGTCGCAGCGCGTCCAGGCAGCGCGCGTCGATGCGCATCATCCCGCTGCATGTCGCGACCCGCCAGAAGAGCCGGTAGGCGTCGGCAATGACGCGCCGGCCGAGCGTGCGCCCCGCCGTCGCCGGCAGCGCCGGCATCAGCAGCACGGCGATCAGGTTCCAGGCGAGCGACCCCAGGCCGAGGCCGGCGAGGAGTACGTAGAGCGGCGGAGCGAACGCGATCGATCGAGCGACTTGCAGCGACCGTCTCATCGCGTCGGCGCCGGGCTCATGGTTTCAGTGCGCCCGGCGCCACGGCGTGCGCCTCGATCTCGACGAGGAGATCCTGGCGGCAGATGTCGGCCTCCAGCACCACGGCGTCGCGCAGCGTGGGCGCCGCGACGCCCAGCACCTCTTCCAGCACCGCGCGGACGGCAGCAGCCTGCTCGACGTGGCGGACGTAGACGACGGCCTCGAGCCGCGACAGGTCGAAGACGGCGCTGGTGCGCGCGTTGGCGGCCGCGATCACGGCGTCGAGGTTGCGCAGCGTCTCGCGGGTCTGCGCCGCGACGTCGCCCACGTGGACGGTCTCGTGCCCGACGATGCTGGCCGTCCCGGAGATGAAGAGCGCGACATCGCCACCGCCGAGCTCGGCCAGCGCCGCGCGCGAGAAGGTCGGCGAGCGCGGGCCGTAGGTTTCCGGATAGCGGTAGGCCGAGACCTGGCGCGGGTTCTCGACCGGCACCGGCGCGATCTGTCCGGCGAGGAAGCGGATGCAGAGCGCGCCCTGGCGGATGCCGAGTGCGCAGGCGGCCGGGGCGCCTTCGAAGGCGGCCTGGCCGGCTTCGAGAAAGGCCTCCTGGCGGCCGGTGTTGAATTGCCGGTAACGCTCGAGTCCGCCGCCATCGCCGTTGATCTGCGGCAAGTAGTTCCAGATGCGCAGGAGGTGCGGGCAGTTCGTGTCCTCGAGCGCCCTGAAGAGGTCGCGATAGGCGCGTTCCGCGAGCCGGGCGACGCCCTGGCGCTCGACCGTCTCGTCCAGGTCGACCGCGCCGAGCACCCAGTGGCCGTCGGTGCGCCAGCGCACCAGCCCAGTCATGCCCGACTGCACCTGGCCGCTCGCATGCCAGATGTCGGCCATCGGCCCGCGCTCGGAAAGCACGTGGGCGTTGACGGTCGGCATCCAGGCCAGGTCGTCCGGTGTACCGTAGCCGAGCCCGCCGAAGGGCGAGAGGGACCCTTCGGCCATCGCCAACCCTTCGGAGAGGGAGAGGCGTTCGATGCGCAGCGGAGGCACCTTCAGAAGATCGCGAGCGCTCATGTCACTTCCTTTGTCCGGACTCACCCGGTGGGGTTATGCAGATCGAAAAGAGGAAAAGAGCCGCTCTCCGGGTAAGAGAACGGCCCGTCGGCAGCGGATTATCCCAAATGCCATGAGGCGGTCCGCGCCGCAGCGCTCTTGCGGGCTCGTCGCCGGGTGCCGGACAGTAAACTCGCCCGCAGATTCCAAACACCCGACAGCGAGAAAAGAAAGCCATGGCCGGACATAGCAAGTGGGCAAACATCCAGCACCGCAAGGGACGGCAGGACGAGAAACGCGGCAAGCTCTGGACCCGTGCGATCCGCGAGATCACGGTCGCGGCGCGGGCCGGCGGCGGTGACCTGAGCGCCAACCCGCGCCTGCGACTGGCCGTCGAGAAGGCCAAGGCGGTCAATCTCCCCGCCGACACCGTCAAGCGCAACATCGACAAGGCGACCGGCGCGCTCGAAGGCGTGAACTACGAGGAGATCCGCTACGAGGGCTACGGCATCGGCGGCGCGGCGATCATCGTCGACACCATGACCGACAACCGCGTGCGCACGGTGGCCGAAGTCCGCCACGCGTTCAGCAAGTACGGCGGCAACATGGGCACCGAGGGCTCGGTGGCCTTCCAGTTCAAGCACTGCGGCCAGTTCGTCTTCGCGCCTGGCGCCGACGAGGACAAGGTGATGGAGGTGGCGCTCGAGGCCGGTG
>JAKONL010000077.1 GCA_022701965.1 Burkholderiaceae bacterium
GACTGCAGGGCCGCCTTGATCTCGGGCAAGACGGAGTGCAGCAGGTTGCGGGTCGGCTCGCCGCCGCTGAAGTGCAGGTAGCGCGAGGCCGCCGACGAGACATGCAGCATGCCGCGCTGCGCATCGAGCAGCACCGAGGGCGGGGCCAGGCGGTCGATCGCGCGCAGGTGCATCTCGGCCCAGCTGAGGCCCCCGGCACCGGCACCGGCGGACTGCGCCGACGGCAGGTCGAGCTGCAGCCGCGCGAGCGCGGTGCCGGCGGCCGGCAGGGAGGTCCGCCGGGTGCCGACCACCTGCGGCGCCTCGTAGCGCTTGTCGGTACCGGACGCGGAGGGTCCCGGCCGCGGCACGTACAGGCGATGCTTCTTGTCGACGGCGGAGAACAGGAGGCTGCGCTCGTCGACCGTCTCGGACGCGCCGAGGAACAGCCGCCCGGTCGGACGCATCGAGAAATGCAGCGTCTCCAGGACCCGGAGCTGCGCCTCGCGGCTGAGGTAGATCAGCAGGTTGCGGCAGCTGGCGAGATCGATGCGCGAGAACGGCGGATCGCGCAGCCCGTCGTGCGCCGCGAACAGCACCATCTCGCGCAGCGCCCGCTTCACGCGGTAGCCGCCGGCCTCCCGGTGGAAGAAGTGGCGCAGCCGCTCGGGCGACACGTCGGCCTCGATCGCGAACGGGTAGAGCCCCTCGCGCGCGGTCCGGATCGCCTCCTCGTCGAGATCGGACGCGAAGATCTGCACCGCCGTCGTCCCGCGGGTCGTCCGCAGGTGCTCGCTCATCAGCATCGCGATCGAGTAGGCCTCCTCGCCCGTGGCGCAGGCCATGACCCACACGCGCACGGCGTCGCCCGACATTTTCTGCGCGAAGAGTTCCGGGATGCAGGCCTGCAGCGCTCCGAAGCACGGCGGATCGCGGAAGAAGTTGGTCACGCTGACCAGCATGTCCTGCAGCAGGGCGCCCGCTTCGCCGGGTCGCGTCCGCAGGCATTCGAGATAGCCGTCGAGCGTGCTCACGCCGTTGACCTGCAGGCGGCGCCCCAGCCGCCGCAACACGGTCGCGCGCTTGTAGTTGCGGATGTCGCGGCCGGTGCGCCGCTGCACGGCTTCCAGCACCTGGTGGAACGCGGTCTCGTCCCCGACGTCCGCGGCGGGCTGGGAAAGCTCTTCCGGCGGCAGGCGGATTCCGGCTTCCAGGCGGAAATACTCGGCGATGCGCGGCGCGATCTCCTCGGGCGGCAGCGTCCAGTCGACCATGTTGGTGGCGACCGCGGCTTCGACCATCTCGCTGGACAGGCCCTCGCTGCGCTCCCTCGCCACCGTGAGGCCGCCGCGTTCCTTGATCCGACGGATGCCGATGGAGCCGTCGTCGCCGTCGCCCGGCAGCACCACCGCGATGGCGTGCGGTCCGTGCGCGTCGGCGAGCGAGCGGAACAGGTGGTCTACCGGCAGCGCGGTGCGCGGCCCCTCGACGAGCACGGCGTCGAGGAACCTTCCGCGCGAGATCAGCAGCTTGCCGGCGCAGGCCACGTACACGGTGTCGGGCTCGACGCGCAGGCGCTCGGAGACGACCTCCACCGGCAGCGGCGTGGCGCGCATCAGCCATTCGATGTCGCTCTCGAGCCGGACGGTCGCGGGCGGCGGCGGCCGGAAGGCCACGGCGACCGCCAGGCCGCTCGACGGCGCCAGCGTCCGGAAGAAGGCCAGCAGGTCGTCCCTGCCCGCGTCGGCGCAGCCGATGCCGACGACCGGCACCAGCCGATAGCCGCGCGTGGGCACCGCCTCGCCCAGCACGCCTTCGTCCCCGGTCTCCGCGTCGTCGCTATGGGTCGTCACTCGCGGTATTCCTTCAGGCGGTTGTAGAGCGTCTTCATGCTGATGCCCAGCATCGCGGCGGTGCGCTCGCGGTTGCCGGCGCAGTGCTCGTAGGTGGCCAGGATGAGGCGCTGCTCGACCGCGGCAAGCGGGGTGCCCACGGCGACCACGATCCGGTCGCCGCCCGCGGCTGCGACGGACGGCGCCGGCACCGCCGGGGAGACAGGCCCGGGCCCGGACGCAGACGCGGGCGCACCGGGCAGCCACTCCTCGTCGACCGCCGGCCCGGTGGCCATGACCCAGGCGCGCTGGACGGCGTTGCGCAGCTCGCGCACGTTGCCCGGCCAGGCGTGGGCGGCGAGCCGGGCGAGCGCGCCCGGCGTCCAGGACTTCGGGGTGCCTTCGCGCTGGGAGAAGTCCTGCAGGAAGCTGGTGGCGATCATCGACACGTCGTCCTCGCGCTGGCGCAGCGGCGGCAGGAAGATCGGGAAGACGTTGAGCCGGTAGAGCAGGTCCTCGCGCATCCTGCCGGCGGCCACGGCCGCGGCGGCGTCGCGGTTGGTGGCGGCGATGATGCGCACGTCGGTCTGCTGCACCTGGGTGGAGCCGACCCGCATGAAGGTGCCGGTCTCCAGCACGCGCAGCAGCTTGACCTGCAGCTCGAGCGGCATCTCGGTCACCTCGTCGAGGAACAGCGTGCCGCCGTGCGCGCGCTCGAAGAAGCCCTGGTGCTGGCGCTCCGCGCCGGTGAAGCTGCCGCGCTCGTGGCCGAAGATCTCGCTCTCGACCAGGTGCGGCGAGAGCGCGCCGCAGTTCACGGCCAGGAACGGCTGGTCGCGCCGCCGGCTCATGTCGTGCACCGCGCGCGCCGCGAGTTCCTTGCCGGTGCCGCTCTCGCCGTGGATGAACACGCTGACCGCGGTGCCCGCGACCCGCGCGATCTGCCGGTAGACCTGCTGCATGCATTCGGAGCGCCCGATCAGCTGGCCGAAGCGGCCGGTCTCCTGCCACTGCTCCTGCACCTCGCGCAGCTCGGCGCGCAGTTGCGCGGGCGCGATCATGCGCGAGAGCAGCCCCTGCAGGTGGCGCGGATTGATCGGCTTGACCAGGTAGTCGGCCGCGCCGAGGCGCAGCGCCCTGATCGACGTCTCCAGGCTGGCCTGCCCGGTCATGAGCACCAGCAGCGTATCGGCGAAGCCGTGCTCGCCCTCCAGCAGCTCGAAGCCGTGGCCGTCGGGCAGGTGCAGGTCCAGCAGCAGCATGTCGGGCGGCTGCATGGCCACGAGCCTGCGCGCCGCGCCGATCGAGGTGGCGTGCATCGCCGTATGGCCCTCCCGCTTGGCCAGGGCGCCGATCGTCCTGGCCGCGTCCTCGTCGTCCTCGACGATCAGTACGTGTCCCACGTTGTTCCTCCGACCGAACGCTGGTCGTCCAGGCCTTGTTGTCCGTCTGCAGGCCGGACCGATTTTGATAACAATAGTTAACAGTGTGACGGAATTCGGGCGCGAAAACGGTGGGATGTCTCCTACCGACCCTGCGCGACCGGCATGCCGCTTGCCCCGGAGCCGATGTGACCTCTTTTCTTCCGCACGCCCCCGAGCGTCCGCTCGCGAATCCCACCCCCGTGGCCGATCCGCCCTCGAGCCCCCCGCTGTTCCGCTCGTTCTGGATGGGCGGCTACGAAGGCGCCGACCATGTCAACGGCCGTGGCGAACCGCTGCACATGCGCCGCGACAACGGCCACGAGCGCAACGCCGAGGCGGACTACGCGGCACTGGCGCGCTTCGGCATCCGCACGATCCGCGAGAGCGTCGGCTGGCGCGTGTCGACCGACGGCCGCGGCCGGCTCGACCTGGGCGCGGTGGTGCGTCTGGCGCGGCTGGCCGAACGCCATGGCCTGCAGGTGATCTGGACGCTGCAGCACTACGGCCATCCGCCCGGGGTCGACCTGTTCGGGCCCGGTTTCGTGGCGCAGTTCGCCGACTTCTGCGGCGCGGCCGCGCGGGCGCTGAAGGACATCGGCGGACCGGCGCCGGTCTTCCAGCCGATGAACGAGATCTCCTTCCTGTCGTGGGCGGCGGCCACCACCGACCTGATCCATCCGTACCGCGCCGGGACGTCCACGCAGGGCTACGACCTGAAATGCCGGCTGGTGGAGGCGACGCTCGCCGGCTGCGACGCGATCTGGGCCGAGGCGCCGGACGCGCGCATGGTCCATACCGATCCCGCGATCCACGTCGCGCCTGCCACGCCGGACGCGGCGACCGTCGACGCGGCCGCCGCCCTGACCGCCGAGCAGTTCCAGGCCTGGGACATGCTCGCCGGACGCACCGAGCCCGGCCTGGGCGGCAGCCTGCGCTACCTGGACGTGATCGGCATCAACTACTACCACAGCAGCCAGTGGCTGCATCCGGGCAACGCCGCGCTGCCCTGGCACCTGGGCGACCCGCGCCGGCGTCCGCTGCACGAGGTGCTGGCGGACATCTGGCGGCGCTACGGGCGCCCGCTGTTCGTCGCCGAGACCGGGCACGTCGGCGACGGCCGTGCGCAGTGGGTCGAGGACATCGCGCAGGCGGTGCTGCGCTGCCAGGTCGACTCGATCCCGCTCGAGGGAGTCTGCCTCTATCCGCTGGTGGACCGCTGCGACTGGGAAGAGCCGACGCGCTGGCACCGCAGCGCCCTGTGGGATGTGCGCGGCAGCCAGGCCGCGGCGGCGGACGGCCCCGTGCCGCCGGACCGGACGCTGAACCGGCCCTTCGCCGACTGCCTGCTGCGCTGGCAGCGGCTCGCCCCCGCTCCGGACGTCGACGCCGCCCTCCGCACGCTCGCCGATCCGCCCTCGCCCTTCGACGCCGACTCCCGATCCATCCGTCTTGCCACCCGCCCCATGACCACCCTGATCGTCTTCTCGCACCTGCGCTGGAACGTCGCCTATGAGCGTCCGCGACAGCTGCTGTCGCGCCTGGCCGGACGCTTCGGGATCGTGTTCGTCGAGGAACCCGTGCCGAACGCCGAGCGCGCCGTGCTGGAACGCCTGCAGCCGTGCGCCGGCGTCGAGGTGCTGCGCCCGCACGTGACCGGCAGCGCGGGCGGCTTCCACGACGACCATCTCCCGACCGTGCAGGCGCTGCTCGCGGACTACCTCGAGCGCCATGCGCTCGACGACTACTGGCTCTGGTTCTGCACGCCGATGGCGGTGCCGCTGGCCGCCGGCCTGGTGCCTGGCGGGATCGTCTACGACTGCGTGGACGATCTCGCCGCGTTCCGGCAGGCGCCCCAGCAGCTGCTGCAGCGCGAGAACATGCTGTTCAGGCTGGCCGACCTGGTGTTCACCGGCGGCCAGAGCCTGTACGAGTCCAGGCGCGACCGGCATGCCGACGTGCACTGCCTGCCCAGCAGCGTGGACGCAGCGCATTTCTCCCGGCCCGCCGGCACGGACGCCCTCGCTCGCGCACCGGAGCCGGCGGCGCTGGCGAACCTTCCCGGCCCGCGCATCGGCTACTTCGGCGCGATCGACGAGCGCGTCGACCTCGGGCTGATCCGCCGCCTGGCCGCCGACCGCCCCGGATGGCAGCTCGTGATGGTCGGGCCGGTCGTCGGGATCGATCCCGCCGCGCTGCCGCAGGCCGCCAACATCCACTGGCTCGGCCAGCAGGACCATGCCGACCTGCCGGCGTTCGTCGCCGGGTGGGACGTCTGCCTGCTGCCGTTCGCGCTCGACGAGTCGACGCGCTTCCTCAGCCCCACCCAGACGCTGGAATACATGGCCGCCGGCAAGCCGATCGTCGGCACGCCGGTCCGCGACGTGGTGACCTCCCACGGCGCCATCGTGCGCATCGCCGGGACGCCCGAGGCGTTCGTCTCGGCCTGCGAACTGGCGCTGGCCCAGCCGCCCGAGGCGCGCGCCGCGGAGCAGCGCCTGCGCGAGGCGGCGCTGGCCCGGACATCGTGGAACCGGACCGCCGCGCGGATGGCCGACCTGATCGAGGCCCGCAACGCCGCGCGACTCGCGGCGGCGCAAGCCGACGCCGTGGTGTCCGGCCCGCCCCCGATGACGCCGGCGGCCGCAGTTGCCTGAGGCCGGGACCGGCGAGCTCCTGCCGCAGCGACCCGTCGCCTTCCTCTGGTGCTACGTCCGGCGCAGGCCGTGGCTCTTCGGCACGCTGACCCTGCTGATCGTGCTGGCCGCGTCCTGCTCGGTGGGCGTGCAGTACGGCATGAAGCTGATCGTCGACGTGATGGCAGGCGACGACCGCCTGAGCAGGACGATCTGGTGGTCGCTGGCGCTGTTCATCTCGCTGATCGCCTTGGAAAGCGCCTTCTGGCGCCTGAGCGGCTGGATCGGCTGTCGTGCGGTGGTGGCGACCGGCGTGGACGTTCGGCTGGACATGTTCGGCCATCTCTCGGGCCACTCGCTGGACTACTTCGCCGACCACATGGCCGGCTCGCTCGGCAATCGCGTGACGGCCGCGGCGGGTGCCACCGCCTCGATCCTCGGCACCCTGATCTGGAAGATCCTGCCGCCGTGCGTGGACTTCGTCGGCGCGGTGATCGTGCTGTCCACCATCGACGTCCGCATGGCGCTCACGCTCATCGGCTTCGTCGCGCTGGTCGCGGCCATCCTCGCCCGGTTCGGCCGCCGCGCCCGGCCGCTGCAGCAGGTCTACGCGCAGCGCGCCGCCCAGGTCGGCGGCGAGCTGGTGGACGTGGTCGCCAACATCTGGACCGTGCAGGCCTTCTCGGCACGCCGGCGCGAACACGCGCGCCTGGAGGCCGCGTTCGGCATCGAGGCGACGGCCCAGCGGCGCAGCTGGCTCTACCTGGAAAAGGCCCGCGCGCTGCACGACCTGTGCCTGTGGCTGATGGCCGGCAGCATGCTGATCTGGGCCGTCGAGGGATGGCGCTCGGGCCTGCTGATGGCGGGCGACGTGGTGGTGATCAGCGCGCTCACCTTCCGCATCCTGCACGGGTCGCGCGAGCTGGCGCTCTCGCTGGTGGACGCCTCGCAGCAGTTCGGCATGATCACCGAGATGCTCGGCGTCGTCGCGGTGCCGCACCAGCTGCCCGACCACCACCCGGAGCGGCCGCTGCCCGCGGGCGCCGGCGGGATCGCGCTCGAGGCCGTCGACTACGCGTACCCGGGCGGCCATCGCGTGTTCTCGGAGCTGTCGTTCACCATCGCGGCCGGACAGCGCGTGGGCGTGGTCGGCCCCTCGGGCGCGGGCAAGTCGACGCTGATCCGGCTGATCGCCCGGCTCGCCGACCCGGGCCGCGGACAGGTGCGCATCGACGGGCAGGATCTGCGCGAGGTCTCGCTCGACAGCCTGCGGGACGCGGTGGCCGTCGTGCCGCAGGACATCGGCCTCCTGCATCGCAGCATCATGGACAACCTGCGCTACGGCCGGCCGGAGGCGAGCGATGCGGAGGTGATCCGTACCGCCGCCGAGGCGCACTGCGACGAGTTCGTGGCCCGGTTGCCGCAGGGCTACGCCACCATCGTGGGCGAGCGCGGCACGCGGCTCTCGGGCGGCCAGCGCCAGCGCATCGGCATCGCCCGCGCGATGCTCAAGGACGCCCGCATCCTGCTGCTCGACGAGGCGACCTCGGCGCTCGACAGCGAGTCCGAGGCCGAGATCCAGCGCGCGCTGGCGCGGCTGATGCACGGCCGTACGGTGGTCGCCGTGGCCCACCGGCTGTCGACCGTGGCGGCGTTCGACCGCATCCTGGTGCTGGTCGAGGGCCGGATCGCCGAAGACGGCACGCACGATGAATTGCGCGCGCTCGGCGGCGTCTACGCCCGGCTCTGGGACCTTCAGGCGGAAGGCTTCGAGACGGATTGAAGATCCGGCGCCGAAGATGCGGCTCTCGTGCGTCGCAGGAGACGCCGGCCGTCCGGCGTGATGGCCAGCACCCGCACCACGATCGGCCCGGATGGTTCCCCGGCGGCCGGCTGGCGCAGCAGCAGCGCCGCGATCAGCCCGGCCGAGCGCAGGACGAGGAGATCGTCGCGCTGGTCGTCGTCGACACAGTCCACAGGCAGCGTCTGCGCCGCCATGCGCGCGAGCAATTCGATGGACATCGATGGGGTCCTCGATCGCCAGCGAGGCTCAGGCGTGCACACGCCCGCGCCGGGC
>JAKONL010000098.1 GCA_022701965.1 Burkholderiaceae bacterium
CGGTTTTTCACCAGCGAGCAGCCGACGATCGAGGCCAGGATCGAGATACCCCCCAGCAGCAGCGGATACAGCATGGCGGCGCCGCCGACCATGACGCCGCTGGTGTCACCCGCTGCCGGCACCATCAGCGCGCCCAGCAGCATGGTCGCGACCAGGGTCACGACATAGGTTTCGAACAGGTCGGCCGCCATGCCGGCGCAGTCGCCGACGTTGTCTCCCACGTTGTCGGCGATGACCGCCGGGTTGCGCGGGTCGTCTTCGGGAATGCCGGCTTCCACCTTGCCCACCAGGTCGGCGCCGACATCCGCGCCCTTGGTGAAGATGCCGCCGCCCAGGCGCGCGAAGATCGAGATCAGCGAGGAGCCGAAGGCGAAGCCGATGAGCGGGTCGAGCAGGTTGCCCAGCGGCGCACCCGGCGCGGCGTCGCGCACGAGGAACCAGAACAGGCCGGACACGCCGAGCAGGCCGAGCCCGACGACCAGCATGCCGGTGATCGCACCGCCTCGGAACGCGACGTCGAGTGCCGCGCCGATGCCCTGCGTCGCGGCCTGCGCCGTGCGCACGTTCGCGCGCACCGACACGTTCATGCCAATGAAGCCGCACGCACCCGACAGCACCGCGCCGACGACGAAGCCGACTGCCGTCGTCGCATCGAGGAAGAGCCCGATCAGTACCGCCAACACCAGCCCGACGACGGCGATCGCGCGGTACTGCTTGGCGAGGTAGGCGGCGGCGCCTTGCTGGATGGCCGCGGCGATTTCCTGCATGCGCGCGTTGCCGGGGTCTTTCGCGAGGATCCAGCTGCGGGCCCAGACGCCGTAGCCGACGGCGACCAGGCCGCAGGCCATGGCGAGGAAGAGGGGGGTGTTGGTGACCATGCTTTGCTTCTCCAATAGTTCGTCGAGACCTAAGGAGACGGAAGCGCGGCCCGGTGCGCAACGCGTACGGGTCGGCAGTTCCGTCGCGTTGCTTCCTCGGGAATCTCGTCGTGAGGGACGAAAGCCGATTGGCCAACGCAGGCAATCTACAACCAAATGTCACGTCGCGGTCGGCTCGTCGACGCCACGGAAAGTAAACTTCGGGTTTTCACGTGCCTGAGCCTCCCTGCGCCGGGTTCGAATCCAACGCTGACAACAACCACCAAGACCATGTCCCTCGACAAAGTTTCTCCCGGCAAGAACATTCCCGACGCATTCAACGTGGTGATCGAGATTCCGATGAATTCGGATCCGATCAAATACGAAGTCGACAAGGAATCGGGCGCCCTGTTCGTCGACCGTTTCATGACCACCGCGATGTATTACCCGGCCAATTACGGCTATGTGCCGCAGACGCTGAGCGGCGACGGCGATCCCGTCGATGTCCTGGTGATCGCGCCGTACCCGCTGCTGCCTGGCGTCGTCGTGCCGTGCAGGCCCCTCGGCATCCTGATGATGGAGGACGAGGCGGGTGTCGACGGCAAGGTGCTGGCCGTGCCCACCACCAAGGTGCTGCCGATCTACAGCCACTGGAATTCGATCGACGACGTGAATCCGATGCGGCTGAAGGCCATCAGCCACTTTTTCGAGCACTACAAGGATCTGGAAGCCGGCAAGTGGGTGAAGATCCTCGGCTGGGAGGGTATCGAGTCGGCCAAGAAGGAGATCATGGACGGCATCGCGAATTACGTGAAGTGACGCCGTCCTGAAAAGCGGGAAGCCGACCCCGCCACCGCACGATCAGTCAGCGGCGGCCTCGGCTCGAGGGGCGAGCCTGAAAGGACTGCGTTCATCGAGATGCTCCATGTAGGCTTCGATGCCTGCGCCCTCGCGCTCCAGGAAGCGCTCCACGGCGTCCGAGAATGCCGGATGCGCCAGCCAGTGCGCACTGGTCGTCCTAACCGGCATCAGCGCCCGTGCCATCTTGTGCTCTCCCTGGGCGCCGCCCTCGAACCGTCCGACACCGTTCGCGATGCACCATTCGAGCGGCTGGTAGTAGCAGGCTTCGAAGTGCAGGCAGTCCACCCGCTCGATCGCGCCCCAGTAGCGGCCGTAGGCCACCGGTGGGCTGTCCGCGGTATCCGTGTCGGTCGACAGCGCGATCAGGCTCGCTGCGATCGGTCGGCCGTCGCGCTCGGCGATGAAGAGGAGCCACGCCTCGGGAAGATCCGAAGCCATGCGCGCGAAGAAGTCGCGGCTCAGGTAGGGCGCGTTGCCGTGTTCCAGGTAGGTGCGCTCGTAGCAGGCATAGAAGAAATCCCAGTCGCCGGGCGTGATGCCGCTACCGCGCACCGAGCGGAAGCGCACGCCCGCATCGCGCACCTTGCGTCGTTCCTGGCGGATCTTCTTGCGCTTGTCGTGTGCAAGGCCGCCCAGGAACGAATCGAAATCCGGGTAACCCGAGTTCGTCCAGTGGAACTGCACGGTGTTGCGAAGCATCAGGTCCGCGTCCTGGCAGGCGGTGATGTCCTCGTCGGCACCGAACAGGAGATGCAGCGAGGACAGGCCGGCTTTCCTGCACCACTCGATCAGACCCCGGGCCAGCAGCGTCCGGCTCTCGTCATCGAGAGCCAGCAGGCGCGAGCCCGGAACCGGCGTGAACGGGACCGCGACCACGGCTTTGGGGTAGTACCGCAGGCCGTGCTGCTCGTAGGCGTTGGCCCAGGCCCAGTCGAACACGTACTCGCCATACGAATGATCCTTCACGTAGACCGGACAGGCGCCGACCAGCGCCTTGCCGCGCCAGAGCGTCGCGAACTGCGCCGTCCAGCCGCTGCGGGGCGACGCGCTGCCGCTCGCGTGCATCGCGGCCAAGTATTCGTGGCGCATGAACGGCGTCGGCGAGCGCTGCGCCGCGAGAAGCGCGTTCCAGGCCGACGCGTCGATGTCGGACGGATCGTCGTGGATGCGGAGGATGGGATCGGACAATGCGTTTCCTTCGTCAGGGGGCGGGCGTCGCTGCAGCAGGGCGCACGTACTCGGCGATGGCGATGCCGCCCAGCACCATCGCCAGTGCGACCGCGTGATAGGTCGAGAGCGATTCCCTGAGCACCAGCACGGCGAGTAGCGGCCCGAAGACGGGCACCAGGTTCATGAAGACTCCGGCACGCGCGGGTCCGATCAGCCCGACCGCGCGGATGAAGGTCAATTGCGAGACGAACGATGGCAGCAGACCGATGAACAGCAGCAGCAGCCAGCCGCGCGTACTCGGCACGAACGATTGCCCGAGAGCGATCTCTGCCAGCGCCAGCGGCAGCGAAACCAGGGCCGCGACCGCGGCGACCGCCGTGAAGAAGACGATCTGCGGCACCGGCGGACGTCGCCGGAGGCCCAGCGCGTAGACCGTGTAGAGCACGGATGCAATCACCATCCAGACGTCGCCGATGTTGAACGCGAGCGACCGGAGCGTCGACATCCGTCCCTGCGACGCGACCACGACGATGCCGGTGAGCGTCAGCGCGACGCCGATCACCTGGAGCGTTCGGACGCGGGTGCCGAAGAAGAAGAACCCGCCGATCAGCACGAACACCGGGATCGTGCCCTGGATGATCGCGAGATTGGCGGCCGTCGTGTGGTGGGCCGCAGCGTAGAACAGGGCATTGAAGCCGGTGAAGCCGAGCGTTCCCATCATCAGCAGGTAGCGCCAGTGCGGCACCAGCGCCCGCCAGTGCAGGGCGATCTGCCCGCGCGATGTCGCGAACAGCGCGACGCAGCACACCGTCCAGCGCAGGAACGTCAGGAGCATCGGCGGGATCTCGCCGACTGCGAGGCGCGCCGCGACGGAATTGGCCGCCCACACGACCATCGTGAAGACCAGCAGGACGTAGGCGCGCCGGCCCACCGCCTCGGACAATGCCTGGAAGTGCGAAATGTGGGAGAGACGCTGAAGACTGCCGGGCATCGCGCCTGCAGCGTACCAGCGCACGAGTAACCGCGCAGCCAGGCCGGCGCCGATTGGCGTTACCCTATCGTTCGCATCGCAACGAACCGCAGAGAGAAGGAATCCAAATGAAGCTCATCACCGTCATCGTCAAACCGTTCAAGCTCGACGACGTGCGAGAGGCACTGGCCGAGGTCGGCGTGACCGGGCTCACGGTGACCGAGGTCAAGGGTTTCGGGCGGCAGAAGGGGCACACCGAGCTCTACCGTGGCGCGGAATACGTGGTCGATTTCCTGCCGAAGATGAAGATCGAGGTGGTCGTCAACGAAGGCGACATCGAGCGTTGCGTCGACGCGATCGTCTCGGCGGCGCGCACCGGGAAAATCGGCGACGGAAAGATCTTCGTCACCAACGTCGAGCGCGTCGTGCGCATCCGTACCGGCGAGGAAGACGAAGCGGCGGTCTGATTCAGACGATGTCGGCGAGGGCGTCGGTCTGCGGACGGCGCGCGGCCTCGTCGACCAATGCCTGCAGCAGCGGCTCGATGTCGCGCCCGCTCCGGACCAGCGTCATCTGCCAGTCGTTCATGAAGCCGTACTTCACGCTGTCTGCGAGGAATGCGAGCAGTCCGTCGTAGTAGGAGGCGACATTGAGGATGCCGACCGGCTTGTCGTGGTAGCCGAGCTGACGCCAGGTCCAGATCTCGAACAGTTCCTCGAAGGTTCCGATCCCGCCGGGAAGCGTCAAAAAAGCGTTTGCACGTTCGCTCATCATCGCCTTGCGCTCGTGCATCGTGTCGACCACGTGCAGCTCGTCGCACAGCGTGTTCGCGAGCTCGCGATCCACCAGGGCCTTGGGTATGACGCCGACGACGCGCCCGCCGGCCGTGCGCGTGGCCTCGGCGACCGTTCCCATCAGCCCGGTCTTGCCGCCGCCATAGACCAGCTGGCCGCCACGCTCGCCGATCCAGCGGCCGACATCTGCGGCGGCCATCGAGAATTCGGGACGCTCGCCGGGGCGCGAGCCGCAATAGACGCAAATCGAAAAAGCAGGATTCATATGCCCATCATGCCGTCGACGCATGACGCATCCATGCATGCCACAGCGCAGCGAGCCAGACGCCGCTGCAAAGCAGGATCGACAGCAGCACGGCCGCGCTGCCAAGGTCCTTCGCATCCTTGGAAAACGCGTGCCACTCGGGACCGATCCGGTCGATGGCGGCTTCGATGCCGCTGTTGAGCAGTTCGACCACCAGCACCAGGACGACGACCGCCGCGAGGATTGCCACCTCGACCCACGTGCGGCCCACCCAGAACGCCGCCGGCACCATGACCGCTGCACAGACCACCTCCTGCCGGAAAGCCGCCTCGCGCCAGCCGGCTCGAAAGCCGGCGACCGAGATCAGGGTGGCGTGCCAGACGCGCTGCAGTCCATGACGGGACTTCTGCGGATTGACGCTGTCGACAGGGCGGCTCGCAGGACGAGGATTTCGATCGGTCATCGCCGGCTCATCGGTCTGGAAGTCACCAGGCGCGTGCCTGCCCACACGTCGTGCCAGAACTGACGCTCGGGCTGGAAACGCGACACCAGGGCCCACACGACGACCCAGCCGGCGATCAGCACCGCCGATTCGCCGCCCGCGAGCTTGAATGGCGCGATCGCAGCCAGCGGTGGCAGGAACCACACCCAGCCGAGCAGGTATCGGACGATCGCACGCGACTGCGTCACCGGGCGGCCGGCACGGTCGACCATGCGGATGTTCCAGGTCTTCATGGCCAGGGTCTGGCCCTTGGACCAGAACCAGACGAAGTAGATGCCGAAGACGACGAAAAGAAATGCCTGGAGCAGGTGGCGGCGCGAATCCATCGCGTCGCGCATCTGCCCGAGCGTGCTGAACAGCCATCCGGCGACGAACACCACCGCGAAGAGGAGCATGCCTTCGTAGAGCCAACACGCCATTCGACGCCACAGTCCGGGAGTCGCGAGTTCTGCGGAATGCCCCAACGTCGGCTCATCGAATTCCTCCACGGCCTGCGGTGCGCGATCTCGAGTGCTGGTCACGCCGCGGTCAGTTGGGAAGGAGGGGCACGGCCGGCGGCACTGCAGGTACGGGCGTCGCCGCCGACGCGTCGCCGACGTTGGACGCGGGCCTCGAGGCCGTGGCAGGCGGGACCAAGCCTGCCGGCGAAGAGGGAGCGAGCTCGATACGCGGGCCCGGACGAGCACCGCCCTGGAAGGCGGGTACTGGCGCGAGCTTCTGCGCCGGAACCGGACGGATGGTGCCCGCCGCGCCCTGCGGGCGCTTGGCGGCGGAATCGGCGAGCCGCTGTTTCTCCGCGGCGGAAAGCGCCTGATAGGCCTCCCACTTCGCCTTTCGCTCCTCGACCGGCACCCGCTTGACTTCGTCGAAATTGAAGCGCGCCTGCTCGCGCTGCTGGCGGCTCA
>JAKONL010000105.1 GCA_022701965.1 Burkholderiaceae bacterium
CCGATGCGCGCCGCAACCGCACCTATGTGCTCACGCTTCTGACACTGGCCGTCGTCGCTTTCCTGACCGGCCTGAATGCGGTCCAGGGGCAGACCATCTACGGCTTCGGCGGCATGGTCGTCAACGATCCGATGGGCAACTGGCTCAAGTGCTTCGCCACCGTCGCGCTGATGGTCAGCCTCGTCTACGGACGACCCTACGCCGGCGATCGCGGCATGCTGCGCGGGGGAGAGATCTTCACGATCAGCATGTTCTCGCTGCTGGGCATGTTCGTGATGATCTCGGGCAGCAACTTCCTGCTGATCTACCTCGGCCTCGAGCTGCTGACACTGTCGAGCTATGCCCTGGTCGCATTGCGCCGGGACGACGCCACGGCCAGCGAAGCCGCGATGAAGTACTTCGTGCTCGGCGCGATGGCGAGCGGCTTCCTGCTCTACGGCCTCTCGATGATGTACGGCGCGACCGGTTCGCTGGACGTCAACGAGGTCTTCAAGGCCATCTCCAGCCGGCAGGTGAACCATCAGGTGCTGGTCTTCGGCCTGGTCTTCATCGTCGCCGGACTGGCGTTCAAGGTCGGCGCGGCACCGTTCCACATGTGGGTGCCCGACGTCTATCAGGGCGCACCGACGGCCGTGACGCTCTTGATCGGCGCGGCACCGGAACTGGCCGCGTTCGGCATCATCATCCGCCTGCTGGTCGAAGGCATGCTGCCGCTGGCGATCGACTGGCAGCAGATGCTCGCGGTGCTCGCGGTCGCATCGCTGCTCGTGGGCAACCTCGCGGCGATCGCGCAGACCAATCTCAAGCGCATGCTGGCTTATTCGACCATCGCGCAGATGGGCTTCATGCTGCTGGGTCTGGTCGCCGGCGTCGTCAACGGCACCAGTTACAACGCCCAGTTCGCCTACAGCGCCTCCATGTTCTACGTCGTGACCTACGTGCTCACGACGCTGGCGAGCTTCGGGATCATCCTGCTGCTGGCGCGCGAAGGCTTCGAGAGCGAGGAGATCGTCGATCTGGCCGGCCTCAATCAGCGCAGCCCGCTCTATGCCGGCGTGATGGCCGTGGCGATGTTCTCGCTGGCCGGCCTGCCGCCGCTGGTCGGGTTCTATGCGAAGCTGGCGGTCTTGCAGGCGCTGATCGCGTCCGGCCAGGCGGTATACGTCGGGCTGGCGGTGTTCGCGGTGATCATGTCGCTGATCGGCGCGTTCTACTACCTTCGCGTGATCAAGGTCATGTACTTCGACGCGCCGACGATCACGACGCCCATCGCGGCACCCCGCGACGTGCGTGCCGTGCTCACGCTCAACGGCGCCCTGATCCTGATTCTCGGCATCGTGCCCGGTGGACTGATGACGCTGTGCGCGCAGGCCATCGTGGCGACGTTGGCCAGCTGATCCGCGGCAGGGTGCGGACGGTGTGACGCAAGCCGTCGCGACCTGGGTGGTGCTGGTCTTCGCGCTGATCGCAGCCAACCTGCCGTTCATCAACGAGCGCGTGCTTGCCGTCGTACCGTTGCGGTCCCGGCACAAGCCGCTGGCCGTGCGCATCGGCGAACTTCTGGTCTTTTACGCGTTGTCCGGCGTCGTGGGCCTGCTCTTCGAGCAGCGACAGGGGCAGATCGCGCCGCAGGGCTGGGAGTTCTACACGGTCACGGCTGCGCTTTTCGTCGTACTGGCCTTTCCAGGTTTCACCTGGCGCTACCTGCTCAAACATCGAAGGCATCACGCATGAATTCCAAGGATCCGGATCCGGTCGCCGAAAAGCACCTCAGGGAAGAGAAAGTGGCCGGCGAGCTGCTTTTCAAGGGCAACTTTCTGCACGCACGCCGCGATACGGTGGAGCTGCCCGACGGCAGCACGTCGACGCGCGAGTACATCGTCCATCCGGGTGCGGTGGTCGTGGTGCCATTGCTCGACGACGGTCGTGTCGTGCTGGAGCGCCAGTACCGGTATCCGGTGGAGCACGTCATGACCGAATTTCCGGCGGGCAAGCTCGATGCGGGCGAGGATCCGCTGGCCTGCGGCCAGCGCGAATTGCGCGAGGAGACCGGGTATACCGCCACCGAATGGGCGTACGCGGGCCTCATGCATCTCGCCGTCGCCTACTCCACCGAAATCATCTACGTGTATTTCGCGCGTGGCCTGTCGCTGGGCGAGCGCAAGCTCGACGACGGCGAGTTCGTCGACGTGTTCACCGCCACGCCCGACGTCCTGTCGGGCTGGTGCCGCGACGGCACGGTGACCGATGCCAAGACGCTCACCTGCGCACTGTGGCTGCAGAACGTCAGGTCCGGCGCATGGACGCTCGACTGGAAGCCCGCCTGAAGTCCGGCGCGTTGCCGATAATCGGCGCATGAAAGTTCTCGATCTCCGGTGCGCACAGGGCCATGGTTTCGAGGGTTGGTTCGCGTCGGGTGACGCGTTCGAGTCCCAGCGCGCGGCCGGGCATGTGGACTGTCCGGTCTGCGGCGAGACCAGCGTGACCAAGCTTCCGACGGCGCCGAGGCTGAGTCTGAGCGGCGCAAAGGAGCCTCGCGCGGCCGTCGATGCGCCGGCGGACGACGATCGGGCCCGCACCGCGCAGCTGATGCACGCGATGCGGGAAATCATGGCCCGGACGGAGGATGTCGGTGAACGGTTCGCCGAAGAAGCACGAAAGATGCACTACGGCGATGCGCAGGAGCGCGGCATCCGTGGCCGCGCCACTCGCGTCGAAGTCCAGGCGCTGGCGGAGGAGGGGATCGACGCGACTGCGCTGGTCCTTCCGGATGCCTTCAAGCAGACCCTCCAGTAGCGGACCGCCGGCTCAGACTTCCAGCACCGCCGGCTCCACGACCGTGTCGTTGGCGTAATTGAGCGCGCGCTGCAGTACGCGGCAGACCATGTCGATCTCGCTGTCCGAGAGCGTGTGATAGACCGGCAGGCACATGACCCGGCAGGCGATCGAATCGGCGATCGGCGTGTGTTGCGGGCCGACGTAGCTCAGATGCGACAGCGACGGATAGAAGTAGCGGCGCGGAAAGATGCGGTGATTGTTCAGCTCCTGGATCACGCGCAGCAGCACTTCTTCCGATTCGACGATCACCGGGAAATACGCGTAGTTGCATTCCGCGCCCGCCTGCATCTGCTGCAGCTCGACCTTCACGCCGTCCAGTTTCGCTACGTAGCGCTCGTAGATCGACTTCCTGCGCGCGAGGATCTCGTCCACGTAGGGCAGGTTGCACAGGCCCATCGCCGCATGAAACTCGGAGTTCTTGCCGTTGATTCCGACACCGCCGAACTCGGCCGGGTTGATGTGGCCGAAATTGCGCATCATCGCGAGTTCGCGCAGCGTCTCCGGGTCGGGCGTGATGACCGCGCCGCCTTCGGTGGAGTGGAAGAGCTTGGTCGCGTGGAAGCTGCAGGCCGATGCGTTGCCGTAGTCGAAGACCGTCTTGCCCTTGTAGCGCGTGCCGAACGCGTGGGCGGCGTCGTAGATGACCTTGAGATTGCGGCGCCTGGCGATCTCGTCGATGGCGTCGATGTCGCAAGGATTGCCGAACACGTGGGTGGCCATGATGCCCGTCGTGCGGTCGGTGATGGCGGCCTCGATCTTCGAGGCATCGATGTTCAGCGTCTTCGGACAGATGTCCACCATCACCGGCTTGCAGTTCTCCCACACCAGGCTGGACGTCGTCGCGACATAGCTGAACGGCGTCGTGATCACTTCGCCCTCGAGCTTCAGCGCCTTGATCGCCAGCTGTAGCGCGATCGTGCCGTTGGTGACGAAAAGCAGATGCTGCAGTCCGAGACGATCCTTGAGCTCGAGCTCGAGTTCGTTGACCAGCGGCCCGTTGTTGGTCAACCACTCCCGGGACCAGATGCCCTTGATCTGTTCGGCGTAGCTTTCCATCGGCGGAAGAAACGGCTTCGTGACGGTGATGTGCACTGCAATGTCTTTCTGCGGAGTGTGCGAAGTTGAAAACGGTCAGGCGCGATTGCTCAGGGCCCAGTTCCAGACCATGCGTGGCGTCAGCATCATCGCCAGCACCGCGACGCCGCGCGACGACAGGCGCTG
>JAKONL010000122.1 GCA_022701965.1 Burkholderiaceae bacterium
GTTGAATTCGAACAGGCCCTGGCGCACGTAGTCGCCGCGCAGCGCGGCGCGCACGTTCGGCGGCTGCGCATCGGCGGCGAGGGAAGCGAGACCCGCGCCGGTCATCACGCGCGCGAGCTCCTGCACGTCGCCCTGCGAGTAGCCGCCGTCCACTCCCATGGTGTGGAGCTCCATGAGTTCGCGCGCGTAGTTCTCGTTGATGCGGCCGGCCGCGTTCTGCGCGTTGTCCAGGTAGCGCAGCATGGCCGGATGGCGCATCGTGGCGCCGAGCAGGTCGCGGAAGCGGCCGAGCGCGTGCGGACGGACCGCGCCGTCCTCGTAGTCGGCGACCAGCGCGCGGATGTTGTCCTTGCGGGCGTTGACGTTGAAGTGGTTCATCCAGAACCAGGTCATCTGCTCCTGCAGCTGGTTGGGCGAATAGAGGGCCCGCAGCACGAAGCGCTGCTGCGTCTCGCGCAGCAGGCGCTGCAGCTGCTGCTGGTAGGCCTGGCGCGCCGCCTTCTTCTGCTCCTCGTCCGGCATGACGTCGGCGGCCCTGCGCTGGGCGTCGAGGGACCTCGCCAGCTGCTCGAGCGGCACCTGCGAGATCGTCATTGCATCGATCTGTGCCTGGGCCTCGGGCGGCAACCTGGCGGGCGTGGGATGCAGCTGGTCGCGCAACCAGGTCGGCAGGCCTTCGCGCGCGAGCAGCGCGGCGTCGCCGGCATTCGCGCCCCAGCTCACGCGGTCCAGCCAGCGCAGCTGCGTCGCCGGATCGGCGGCGGCGGCGTCGGGTCTGGGGAGGAACGCGCCGGGGGTCGTGCAGGCGGCCAGCAGCAGCGCCGATGCCAGCGCCAGCGCAGAAGCGACCGCCATCGGGACGCGGATCGCGCGTCGGGGAGTCGCGCCGAGGAAGTTCATCGCCCGGTCCGGCTGGAGCTGTTCATGAAAGCTCAACCGTCGACGTGCGCGCCGCGTTGACCGGACTTTCACGCCATCGCGTAACGGCGCGCAAAGACGGGTAAAGACGTGCCCGGAGCGGCCGGCAGGTCAGGCCGTGGCAAGGGTCGGCGGCGCAGCGCCGGCGATCTGCCGCAGGGCACGCTCGAAGATTTCCACCGGTTGGCCGCCGGAGATGAGGTGCTGGTTGTTGATGATCACGGCCGGCACCGAATGGATGCCCGCGCCGGTGTAGAGCTCCTCGCGCTCGCGCACTTCGGCCGCGTAGTCGTCGCCCGACAGGATCTCCTGCGCACGAACCGCGTCGAGCCCGGCCTCGCCTGCGAGCCGGACCAGCAGGTCGTGGTCCGAGGGGTCCTGACCGTCGGTGAAATACGCCTTGAACAGCGCCTTCTTCAGGGCCCGCTGCCTGGTCACGTCCTCGAGTTCGGCCCAGTGCAGGAGCCGGTGGGCGTCGAAGGTGTTGTAGATGCGGCTGCGCGCGCCGGTCGTGAAGGTGAAGCCCACCGACTCGCCGCGCTGGCGGATCGTCTCGCGCATCTGCAGCTGCTGTTCGAGCGTGGAGCCGTACTTCTCCTGGATATGCTCGGTGATGTTCTGGCCCTCGGCGGCCATGTTCGGATTGAGCTCGAAAGGCTGGAAACGCAGCTCGGCGTGGATGCCGGGCGCGACGTTCTGCAAGGCCGTCTCGAGCGCGCCCAGACCGATGGCGCACCACGGGCAGGAGACGTCGGACACGAAATCGATGGTGAGATGGGCGGTCATGGTTTCATCATGGCGCCGGAGGGCGCGGGTTTCAACCTCGCGGACCCGCGTTTTTCGTCATCGGCGCCCGACCGACCGACTCGTCGCATGGGCCATGCCGCCCGCCTAGGCCTACGCCATGGCGCCGAGCCGGACGTCGTCGAGCCCGCTGTGGAGCACGCCGAAATTCTTGAGGTGCCCGTCGCCGTTTCGCACCATTGCGCTGAGTCGACCTGCTCGAAGAGGCGCGCGAGGCTCTCGCTGTCGACCTGGAGATAGCGCAGTCGTTCGGCGATGCGCTGGTCGCTGCCCTGGTACTTGCGGTCCGACTGGATGTCCTTCATCGCGCGCAGGATGTCCGTGAGCGAGCCGACGGTGACGCCGTCGCCGCGTTCCAGCCGGTAGAGGACGTTGCGCGCCCGCCCGACCGGATCGCGATGTCGGTCGCCTTCAGCTTCGACTTCTTCCGTTGCAGCTTGACGGCTTCGCCGAGTTCGACGGGCAGCCTTGCTTTGTCCTTCAAGAAGGACGAATCAGCGATGCGACCAGAACGCCCTCTGCATCGCTACCGTCTCCTCGACGACCTCCGGCACCGGCCCGATCAGCTCGACCGGTTTCTGGCCATGGTCGAAGACGTAGCGCGCATCGACGCTCATCGTCGGGTTCTCGACATGGCTGCCGGTTTCAGCCAGCAACTGGGCCTCGGTCATGCCGAATACGACACGGCCGATGTGGGCCCAGTAGGCCGTGCCGGCGCACATGCAGCAGGGCTCGACAGCGGTGTAGAGCGTGCAGCCCCAGAGGAACTCGGGCGTGAAGTTGGTGGCCGCGACGCGCGCCAGCGTCGACTCGGCATGGTTGACGGTGTCGATATTGCACTGCTCGAGCAGCACCGTTTCCTGGTCGGGGCCGACCAGCACGGCACCGAACGGATGGCGGCCGAGCGCGACCGCGCGCCGGCCGACCTCGTTGGAGCGCCGCAGGTGGCGAATCATCTGCTCGCGGGTCGGTGGCAGGCCCTGCGGCGGGAAGACCGAGGATGGCGTCGGCGGCGTGTCGGGCAAGTGCTTCTCCTGGAGTCGTGGGGGTCGGGCGCCTGTGGGCTTTGGATAGACTGCCCGCATTCATGCTACCGCCCGCCCACCCTGACCACGACGCGGCCGGCCCGCTGCATGGCGTTCCGCTGCCCGCCACCGCGTTCCGGCGCCTGCCGCGCGCCCTGCGGCGCACCGGCCCCCGGCATCTCCTGCATCTGCTCGGCCAGCCGCTCAAGCGCTGGCGCCTCGGGTTCGCCAATTCGAAGGCGTCGCGCCCCTACCGGCGCGACCCGTCGAACGCGCTGCTGCCCGAGGACCGCGGCTGCATCGTGGCGGTCGGGGACTTCGGCGGCAAGACGGGCCTCTGCCGCGCCGCGAGCTACGAGGCCGCGAAGCTGCGGCTGCGGCATCCTGACCTGATCCTGCTGAGCCTCACGCCACCCGCGCCCGGCGAACGCCGCATCGACGGCGGCGACCTGCCCGCGCCGGTCTCCCGGCTGTACCTGCTGTGCCAGCCGAACCGGTACCGGCGCGCGCTCGCGATGTTCAGCCCGTCGCAGCTCGCGGGCGCCCATCGCACCGGACTGTGGGCCTGGGAGAACGAGGTCTTCCCGGGCGCGTGGCGCTTCGCGCTGCGCCTCGTCGACGAGGTCTGGACGCCGTCGGCCTTTTCCCGCGCGGCCATCGCGGCCGCCTCGGCGCTACCGGTGGTCGTGGTGCCGCACCATGTCGAGGTCGATCGGGAGATTCCGGCGCTGCCGCGCACGCGGTTCGGCGTGCCGTCGGGCACCTTCCTCGGCATCGCGATCATGGACATCAAGGCCTGCCCCGAACGCAAGAATCCGTGGGCGCATGTCGAGGCCTGGCAGAAGGCGTTCGGCGACAGCGCCGGCCATGTGCTGCTGATCAAGGTGCGCTGCTCGAAGGCGACGCGCATCGTCGAGCGCGAGCTGCTGGAGATGATCGGCGCGGCCGGCAACATCCGCCTGGTGCGCGAGGATTTCGCGGATGCCGAGCAGGTCGCGTTCCAGCGCATGGCCGACGTGTACCTGTCGCTGCATCGCGCGGAAGCCTACGGCCTGAACATCCGCGAATTCCTGGAGATGGGCACGCCGGTGGTGGCGACGCACTGGTCCGCCAACACGGAATACGGCCCATCCTTCGCGCACTACCACGGCGTGCAGGCGGATCTCGTGCCGTACCGCGACTGGATGCATCACTATCCCGATGCCGGCTTTAGCTGGGCCGACGCCGATACCGACCATGCCGCGCGCCTGCTGCGGCAGGTCGCGGCGAACCGGCCGATTCAGAGCCGCTTGCCGAACGGCACCTGACCGCGCCAGTAGCGCAGCGTGAGCAGGCCCCCGGCGATGCCGCCGAGGTGCGCGAAATGCGCGACGCCGCTCATGCTGCCGGTCACGCCCAGCGTCAGCTCGATCACGCCGTAGATCACGACGAAGAGCCAGGCCGGCATCGGGATCGGCGGGATCAGCGGCACGATGGTGCGCTTGGGGAACAGCATCGCGAAGCCGGCCAGCAGGCCGAACAGCCCGCCCGAGGCGCCGATGGTCGGCACGTTGCTGCCGCTCCATGCCGCCACCAGCAACTGCGCGAGGGCGCCGCACAGCACGCTGGCGAAGAAGAACGCCAGGAACCGCTTCGAGCCCCAGACGCGCTCGAGCTCGGCGCCGAACATGAAGATGCCGAACATGTTGAAGACCAGATGCGACAGCCCGCCGTGCAGGAAGGCGTAGCTCAGCACCTGCCACGGCATGAAGTTGCCCGAGCCCACGGGCCAGAGCGCGAAGGCGGCGATGCCGTCGACGCCCATCGACTGCAGGAAGAACACGATGACGCTGGTGAGGATCAGCGCCTGCGTGGCGGGTGGCATGGAGAACATGGGACTTTCAGAGGAAGGATGACTGCAGCGCGGTCTCCGGCGATGGAGCGCGGTCGGCGGCTTTCGTTCCCGCCTCGCCGCACTGCGCGCGCTGGCGCAGCGCATGCTCGATCACCACCAGCGCCAGCATCGCCTCGGCGATCGGCGTCGCCCGGATCCCGACGCACGGGTCGTGGCGGCCCTTGGTCACCACCTCGACCGGCTGGTTGTGCACGTCGATCGACTGGCGCGGACTGATGATCGAGCTGGTTGGCTTGATCGCGATGCTCACCTCCAGGTCCTGCCCCGTGCTGATGCCGCCGAGAACGCCGCCCGAGTTGTTCGTGAGGAATCCCTCTGGCGTGATCGAGTCGCCGTGCGTGGTGCCGCGCTGCGCCACACTGGCGAAGCCGGCGCCGATCTCCACGCCCTTGACCGCGTTGATGCCCATCATCGCGAAGGCGATGTCGGCGTCGAGCTTGTCGAACAGCGGCTGGCCTAGGCCGACCGGCACGTTCGACGCCGTCACGCGGATGCGCGCGCCGCACGAGTCGCCGGCCTTGCGCAGCGCGTCCATGTAGCTCTCGAGCCGCGACACGTCGGCGACCGGCGCGAAGAACGGGTTCTCCGGCACATGGCTCCAGTCCTCGAACGGGATCTGCACCTCGCCGATCTGCGTCATGCAGCCGCGGAACGTCGTGCCGTAGCGTTCGGCCAGCCACTTCTTCGCCACGGCGCCGGCCGCCACCATCGGCGCGGTCAAACGCGCCGAAGACCGTCCGCCGCCGCGCGGATCACGGATGCCGTACTTGCGGAAATAGGTGAAGTCGGCATGGCCGGGGCGGAACTGCTGCGCGATCTGGCCGTAGTCCTTGCTGCGCTGGTCGGTGTTCTGGATCAGCAGCGCGATCGGCGTGCCGGTGGTGACGCCTTCGTAGACGCCCGAGAGGATCTGCACCGTGTCGGGCTCGGCGCGCTGCGTGACATGGCGGCTGGTACCGGGGCGGCGTCGGTCGAGGTCGCCGTGGATGTCGGCTTCGCTCAGCGTCATGCCGGGCGGACAGCCGTCGATCACGCATCCGATCGCCGGGCCGTGCGATTCACCGAAGTTGGTGACCGCGAAGAGATTGCCGAAGGTGTTGCCGCTCATGGCGCGGGATTATCCGCAAAAGCGGGAAAAGTCCCGGGCCGGAAGCCCCACGCGATGGTGGACGCCAGAATACGCGCATGACATCCGACCTTCCTTTCGAGCATCCGATGGCGCACGGCTTCGCGCGGCTGGCCGTGGCCGTGCCGCGCAACCGCGTGGCCGATCCGGTCTACAACGGCCGCGAGACGGTGCGCATGTACCGCGAAGCCGCCGCCGAAGGCGCCGTGCTGGTCGCGTTCCCCGAGCTCGGACTCTCCGCCTACACCTGCGACGACCTGTTCCACCAGGGCGCGCTGCTCGACGGTTGCGAGGCCGCATTGCGCGAGGTGGTGGAGGCGTCGCGCGACGTGCGCACCGTCGCCGTCGTGGGCCTGCCGCTGCGCGTCGACCACCGGCTCTTCAACTGCGCGGCGGTGGTCGCGGGCGGCAAGGTGCTCGGCGTGCTGCCCAAGACCTACCTGCCGAACTACGGCGAGTTCTACGAAGGCCGGCAGTTCGCCGCCGCCGACGCGGCGCTGGCCACCGAGATCGACCTGTGCGGCATGCGCGTGCCGTTCGGTGCGGACATGATCTTCAGGGCACGCGACTTTCCGCTGCTGACCTTCCACGTCGAGATCTGCGAGGACGTCTGGGTGCCGATCCCGCCGTCGAGCTACGCCGCGCTCGCGGGCGCGACGGTGCTGGTGAACCTGTCGGCCTCGAACATCACCATCGGCAAGGCCGACTACCGCCACCAGCTCGTCGGCCTGCAGTCGGCGCGCTGCCTGGCGGCCTACCTCTACTCGTCGGCCGGCATCGGCGAGTCGACCACCGACCTGGCCTGGGACGGGCAGGCGCTGATCTACGAGGGCGGCGAGATGCTCGCCGAGAGCGAACGCTTCGGCAACGAGTCGCACATGATCAGCGCCGACGCGGACCTGGCGCGCATGGCGCACGAGCGCATGCGCCAGAACTCGTTCGGCGTCTCGGCGCAGCGCCATGCGACGGCGCTGCGCGCGTGGCGGACCGTGGGCTTCGACCTCTCGCCGTCGGCGCTGCCCTCGCCCGGCGGCCTGCGGCGCAAGGTCGAGCGCTTTCCCTATGTGCCGGCCGACCCGGCCACGCTCGACGAGCGCTGCCGCGAGGTCTTCTACATCCAGGTGCAGGCGCTGGTGCAGCGGCTGCAGGCCAGCGGCATCGGCAAGGTGGTGATCGGCGTGTCGGGCGGGCTGGATTCGACGCATGCGCTGATGGTCTGCGCGCAGGCGATGGACCGGCTCGGGCGTCCGCGCGCCGACATCCTCGGCTACACCATGCCGGGCTATGCGACCAGCGGCCGCACGCTCGCGCAGGCGCACCGGCTGATGACGGCCATCGGCTGCACCGCGCGCGAGATCGACATCCGCCCGAGCTGCCGCCAGATGCTCGAGGACCTGGGCCATCCGTTCGCCGACGGCCAGCCGCAGTACGACATCACTTTCGAGAACGTGCAGGCCGGCGAACGCACCAGCCACCTGTTTCGACTGGCCAACCACCACGGCGCGATCGTGATCGGCACCGGCGACCTGAGCGAGCTCGCGCTCGGCTGGTGCACCTACGGCGTGGGCGACCACATGTCGCACTACAACGTGAACGCGAGCGTGCCGAAGACGCTGATCAAGCACCTGGTGCACTGGGTCGCCGGCACTGGCCTGCTCGACGCGGCGGGCAGCGACACGCTGCGCGCGGTGGTCGCGACCGAGGTCAGCCCGGAGCTCGTGCCCTCGGACGCGAAGCAGGACCAGCCCGGACAGCGCACCGAAGACACCATCGGGCCCTACGAGCTGCAGGATTTCCATCTCTACTACACCGTGCGCTTCGGCTTCCGGCCGTCGAAGGTGGCTTTTCTCGCGCATGCCGCCTGGCACGACCGCGCGCTCGGCAACTGGCCGGACATGCTGAACGGCGAGCACAACGCCTATTCGCTGGGCGAGATCCGCGCCCACCTGCGCACCTTCCTCTACCGTTTCTTCAAGACCAGCCAGTTCAAGCGTTCCTGCGTGCCGAACGGGCCGAAGGTGGGTGCGGGTCGATCGCTCTCGCCGCGCGGCGACTGGCGCGCGCCAAGCGATTCGGAGGCCGAGGTGTGGCTGGCGGACCTGGCGCGCATACCGACCGGTCGCCGAGACTGATGCGCAGCCTCGCAAAGCTCAGTCACGGGTCGTGGAATCGTTTCACGAATCGTTTCACGCCGTCGGCTCTTTCTGCGCCGTCACCCAGTGAAGCGATCAGTTCCACAGAACGCATGTAACGTTTCATCATGGCCGTCGATCCCGTCGCATTGCTTCGCTCCACGGCCCGCTCCCGGCCGGGA
>JAKONL010000142.1 GCA_022701965.1 Burkholderiaceae bacterium
GGCATGACGCTCATGAAGATGCCGATGTTCTGCTGGACCTGGCTCATCACCGCCTACCTGCTGATCGCCGTGATGCCGGTGCTCGCGGGCGCCATCACCATGACGCTGACCGATCGCCATTTCGGCACCAGCTTCTTCAACCCCGCCGGCGGCGGCGACCCGGTGATGTACCAGCACATCTTCTGGTTCTTCGGTCACCCGGAGGTCTACATCATGATCCTGCCGGCCTTCGGCATCATCAGCCAGATCGTGCCGGCCTTCGCGCGCAAGCGGCTCTTCGGCTACGCGTCGATGGTGTACGCCACCTCGTCGATCGCGATCCTGTCGTTCATCGTCTGGGCGCATCACATGTTCACGACCGGCATGCCGGTCACGGGCCAGCTGTTCTTCATGTACGCGACGATGCTGATCGCCGTGCCCACGGCGGTCAAGATCTTCAACTGGATCGCGACGATGTGGCAGGGTTCGATGACCTTCGAGACGCCGATGCTGTTCGCAGTCGGCTTCATCTTCGTGTTCACGATGGGAGGCTTCACCGGGCTGATCCTGGCCGTGGCGCCGATCGACATCCAGCTGCAGGACACCTACTACGTGGTGGCCCATTTCCACTACGTGCTGGTCGCCGGCTCCCTCTACGCGATGTTCGCCGGCGTCTACTACTGGCTGCCCAAGTGGACGGGCGTGATGTACAGCGAGACGCGCGGAAAGATCCATTTCTGGTGGTCGCTGATCTCGTTCAACGTCACCTTCTTCCCGATGCACTTCCTGGGTCTGGCCGGCATGCCGCGCCGCTATGCCGACTATCCGATGCAGTTCGCCGATTTCAACGCGCTCGCGAGCGTCGGCGCATTCTTCTTCGGCTTCGCGCAGGTCTACTTCTTCCTTTTCATCGTCGTACCCGCCATGCGCGGCAAGGGCGAGAAGGCAGCGGCCAAGCCTTGGGACGGCGCCGAGGGCCTCGAATGGGAAGTCCCGTCTCCGGCACCGTTCCATACCTTCGAGAATCCGCCGCACCTGGACCCGACCGCCACGAGGATCGTCGGCTGAGCGGGCCGGATCGCAAGACATGGCCGCCACACCCGAGCAGAAGAAACGCAATCGCCGCATGGGGCTGACGCTCGCCTCCATCGCCGTGCTGTTCTTCATCGGCTTCATGGTCCGCATGGTCGTGATCGGGCGCTAGATGAACCTCGGGATGCGCATTCGTCGCGAGAACGTCCGCATGGTCGGCAAGCTGGTCGTGGTCGCGGCCGGCATGTTCGCCTTCGGCTACGGGCTCGTGCCGCTGTACCGCGCGATCTGCGAGATGACCGGCATCAACGTGCTCGCACGTTCCGAACTGCAGGTACCGGGCGGTGCCTCGGGTGGCACGAGCGTGCGGGTTCCCGACAACACCCAGGTCGACCTGACGCGCACGATCACCGTCGAGTTCGATGCGAACGTGCGCGGCCTGTGGGATTTCAAGCCGGCGCAGCGCTCGATGCAGGTGCATCCGGGACAACTCAACACGGTGATGTACGAGTTCCAGAACGTGCAGAACCGCCGCATGGCCGCGCAGGCGATCCCGAGCTATGCCCCGCAGCAGGCGGCACCGTATTTCAACAAGCTCGAGTGCTTCTGCTTCAACCAGTACACGCTGGACGCGGGCGAGAAGAAGCAGTGGCCGGTGGCCTTCGTGATCGACCCGAAGCTATCGAAGGACGTGAAGACCATCACGCTGTCCTATACCTTCTTCGAGGTCGGCGGCAAGACACCCGCGGCGCCGACGGCCGACGCGGTGCAGGTCGCCCCGGCGGAGAAGCGCTCATGAAGCGGACCGAGGAGCGCGCACCGTCTTGGCTGCGCACGATCGGGGCGGTCGCCTGGGGCTTCTTCGGCGTGAGAAAGAACAGTGCCTACCAGGAAGACATCGCCAAACTGAGCCCGCTGCACATCGTCGCGGTCGGTCTGGTCGGTGCGATGGTGTTCGTCGGCGGCCTGATCGTGCTGGTCAGGTACGTGACGGCGGCCTGAAGGCGCGAGAGCGCTTTGCATCGCAGAAGAAACGATAACGAGAGAGAAAGCCAGGAGCTGATATGAGTTCAACCACCCACGGCACCACGCCCTACTATTTCGTGCCGGGGCCGTCGCGCCACCCGATCATGGCGGCCATCGGCCTGTTCTTCGTGATCCTTGGCGCCGGCCAGTGGATCAACGGCCACGAATGGGGCGCCTACTCGCTGGGTTTCGGCCTGCTCTGGTGGTGGGTGGTGCTGTTCCAGTGGTTCCGCGAAGCCGTCGGCGAGAGCGAGAGCGGACGCTACGGGAACAAGATCGACCTGTCCTTCCGCTGGAGCATGAGCTGGTTCATCTTCTCGGAGGTGATGTTCTTCGGCGCCTTCTTCACGGCGCTGTGGTGGACGCGGACCCATTCGCTGCCCGCGCTCGGCAGCCTCGACAACGCGCTGCTGTGGCCCAACTTCAAGGCGGTCTGGCCGAGCGTCGCGGCGGGCATGACGGGCTCTCCGGCCGACATCGTCGAGCCGTTCCAGACGGTCGGTCCGTTCTGGCTGCCCACGATCAACACCGCGCTGCTGCTGAGCTCGGGCGTGACGCTCACCATCGCCCATCACGCGCTGCGTGCCGGCCATCGCGCGCAGTGCGTGCGCTTCATGTGGCTCACCGTGGTGCTGGGCGGCATCTTCCTGTGCGTGCAGGGCTACGAGTACTACCACCTCTACACCGAGCTCAACCTCAAGCTCAATTCGGGCGCCTACGGCTCCACCTTCTTCATGCTGACCGGCTTCCACGGGCTGCACGTGTTCATCGGCGCGCTGATGCTGCTGTTCATCACGCTGCGCCTGCAGAAGGGCCATTTCACGCCCGAGCGCCACTTCGGCTTCGAGGGTGCGGCCTGGTACTGGCACTTTGTGGACGTCGTGTGGCTCGGTCTCTACGTTCTGGTCTACTGGCTTTGAACCCCAAGACCGGCACCCCCGAGAAGCGCCGCAAGGCGCTTTTTTCATGGCTTCCCGGTGCAGGCTGGGCCTGGACCTGGAACGAGCACGACCTACTTGCCGACGGGGAGCCCGCCCGGCTGGATGTAGCCCAGCCGCCACGCGAGCAGAAGGCACAGGAAGAGCACCACCGAAAGCCCGATCCGTACGGTCAGCGCGCGCGCCATGCCGCCGCTTTTGGCCCGCCCGTCGCGCCCGTCCTTCAGCATGAAGAAGAGCGCCCCTCCGAGGCTTCCCAGGATGCCGAGGAACGCAAGGCCGATGAGGTATTTCATGCGCCGGATTATCGGACGGGGAGTCCGCCCCCAGTCGCGACGCAGTCGAAGAAGCCCGTACCGGAGCGACGCCCGCGCCACCGCCGTCGCGGCAGTTTCGCGGTCATCACGCTCGCGACGATGCTGGCGATCGCGGCGACCGTCTCGCTCGGCCGCTGGCAACTGTCGCGCGCCGCCCAGAAGGAGGCGCTGCAGGCCGGCATCGACGCGCAGAAGCTGCTGCCGCCGATCGGCCAGGACGAATTTCTCACCATCGGCGACGTTCGGCAGGCACGGCCCGAGGGCTCCGGTGTCGGCGGCCTGATGTATCGCCCGGTGAAGCTGCGCGGACTCTGGCTCGCGCCGCAGACCGTCTACCTGGACAACCGGCAGATGAACGGCCTGCAGGGCTTCTACGTGCTGACGCCGTTCGCCATCGAGGGCAGCGAGCAGACCGTGATGGTCCAGCGCGGCTGGGTGCAGCGCAACTTCAATGACCGGACGCAGCTCGCGCCACTGGAGACGCCGGCCGGGCTGGTCGAGCTGACCGCGCTCGTCGCACCGCCGCCCGCGCACCTGCTGGAGCTGGGCCGGGCCGAGCCGCCGCTTTCCGCGGCGTCGACGTCCGCGCCGCCGACGGGGGCGTCGTCCGATGCCGCTTCGCCGGCGGCGCCGGCTGCGTCCGATGCCGTCCCGGGCGCTCCCGTGGGGTCTTACCCCATCCGGCAGAATCTGAACCTGCAGACGTTCCGTGCCGAAAGCCGACTGCCGTTGCGAACCGATCTCTCGCTGCAGCAGACGGGCGCCGCGTCGGACGGCCTCCAGCGCAACTGGCCGGCGCCGGCCCTGGGGGTCGAGAAGCACTACGGCTACGCCTTCCAGTGGTTCGGCCTCTCGGCGCTCGTCGCGGTTCTTTTCGTCTGGTTCCAGCTCGTCGCGCCGTGGCTCCGACGCCGTCGCGAACGGCGCGAGCGGCAGCCGACGGTTTTCTTCACCCAGCCCAACGATCCTCGATGAACCCTGCTGACGAACCCCTCGGCCTGACGGTGCACTCGATGCCGTCGCCGACGCAGGCGATCGACAGGGAGGAGGCACGGCGAACGGTCAGCGGACGCTGGAAGATGCTGGTCGTGCTGGCCTGCTGCGCGGCCCCGGTGATCGCCTCGTATTTCACCTACTACGTGATCCGCCCCGAGGGCCGTCGCGTGTACGGCGAGCTGATCGATCCGCAGCGGCCGCTGCCGGCCGTCGTCGCCACGCTTCCCGACGGGAGGTCGACCACGACCCTGCGCGCGCTGAAGGGCCAGTGGCTGCTGATCACGGTCGCCGACGCCGCATGCGATGCGCTATGCGAGCGGCAGCTCTACCTGCAACGCCAGCTGCGCGAAAGCCTCGGGCGCGAGAAGGACCGCCTGGAGCGCGTCTGGCTGGTGAGCGACGCGGCGCCCGTGCCGGCGCGACTGGCGAACGGCCTGCAAGGCGCCACCGTGCTGAGGGTGCCGGCCGACGCGCTCGCGCAGTGGCTGGCGCCGGTT
>JAKONL010000148.1 GCA_022701965.1 Burkholderiaceae bacterium
GATGCGCGGCGGCTTCACATGCGTGCTCGGCAGCGTCGTGAAACCGACCTGCTCGAGTTCGCTCACCTCCGGCGGATGCTCGAACGCACAGTCGTGCATCCGGCGCGCCGTCGCCTCGTCCGCGAGATGCACCACGAATTCACCGGTGCGCTCGATGTTGCGCGCAGTGTCCTTGAGCGAGTCGTCGCTGCGGCGGTTGAGGCTGATCATCACGATCGGCGGTTCCTCGCCGACCATGTTGAACATGCTGAAGGGCGCGGCGTTGACGATGCCATCGGGTCCTAGCGTGGTCACCAGCGCCACCGGACGCGGCACGATCAGGCTCGCCATGAGCTTGTAGCGCTGGTATTCGGTCAGCGTCGCGAAATCGATTTCCATGGGTTCGGGCTCCCCGGCCGTGGGCCGGCGCCAGGGCTCAAGCAAGTGCGATGCCGAGCAGGCGTTCGCGCAGCACGGCGTCGTCCGCGAGCACTGCGCTCGCACTCTCGTGCACCACCTCGCCGCGTTCCAGCACGATCGCGCGGTGCGTCATGTCCAGCGCCAGCACCGGACGCTGCTCGACCACGATCGACGCCAGCCCCTCGCTCGCGCACAGCCGGCGGATCGATGCCGCAAGCGACGCGACCAGCACCGGCGCCAGGCCTTCCATCGGTTCGTCGAGCAGCAGCAGCCGGGGATTGGTCATGAGCGCGCGGCCGATCGCGAGCATCTGCTGTTCGCCGCCGGAGAGCTGGTTGCCGCGATGGGTGCGACGCTCGCGCAGCAGCGGGAAGAAACCGTAGACCCGCCTCAGGTCCCACGGCCCGCGTCGCGCGACCACGACGAGGTTCTCCTCGACGGTGAGCGAGGGGAAGACCTCGCGCGCCTGCGGCACCCAGCCGAGGCCGGCGCGCGCGCGGCGCTCGGGCGGCCAGCGCGCAATGTCCTGCCCGTGCCAGCGGATCGACCCCGCCGCGACGCGGGTGTGTCCCATCAGCGTCTCGATCAGCGTGGTCTTGCCCGCGCCGTTGCGCCCGAGCACCGCCAGGCTCTCGCCCTCCGCCAGCGCGAGGCCGATGCGGTGCAGCACCGTGGCGCCGCCGTGGCCGGCCGTGACGCCGTCGAGGACGAGCGCCTCAGCCATGCAGGTAGGCCTCGCGCACCCGCGTGTGGGCGGCGATCTCCTCGGGCGTGCCTTCGGCGAGCACGCGGCCGGCCGCGAGCACCGTGATGCGTCGCGCGAAGCGGAACACCAGCTTCATGTCGTGCTCGATGAAGAGCACGGCGACGTCGGCGGGGAGCGCGTCGACGGCGCGGAGCAGCTCACCGCTCTCGGCCTCGGGCACCCCGGCCGCGGGCTCGTCCAGGAGCAGCACGCGCGGCCTCGCGGCCAGTGCCAGCGCGATTTCCAGCACGCGTTGCCGGCCGTAGGGCAGCTCGGCGGCGGGCACTTCGGCCTGCGCGTCGAGGCCCAGCGCGGCGAGCAGCGCATGCGCCTCGTCGAACAGCGCGCGATGGCGGCCCGTCGGCGCCAGCGGACGCCACCAGACGCCGCCCAGGCCTTCGCGCTCGGCGATGGCCAGCACCACCGAGCGCAGCGGGCTCAGGCTGTGGAACAGCGTGTTGACCTGGAAGGTGCGCACCAGCCCGAGACGCGCACGCCGCTCGGTCGGCAACGCGGTGATGTCGACGCCGTCGAGCTCGATGCGGCCGGCGTCGGGGCGGCGCACGCCGGCCAGCAGGTCGATCAGCGTGCTCTTGCCCGCGCCGTTCGGGCCGATGAGCGCATGCCGCGCGCCGGGTTCGAGCGACAGGTCGACGCCGTCGACCGTGCGCAGGCTGCCGTAGTGCAGGCGCAGGCCGTGCACCCGCAGGCCCGCGTTCACGGGCGCCTCCGCTGCGTCAAGTGCGCCAGCGCGCCGAGGAGGCCGCCGCGCCCGGCCAGCGCCGCCGCGATCAGGAACAGCCCGAGGCCGAACATCCAGTACGCCGGATCGAGGTCGGCGAAAGCGTCGTGCACCGCCATGTAGACCAGCGCGCCGACCAGCCCGCCATAGAGCCGGCCGGTGCCGCCGAGCACCAGGACGATCAGCACTTCGGCCGAGCGCTCGAAGCCGATCGACTCGATGCCGACGAACTGCGTCGTCTGCGCGAGCAGCGCGCCGGCGAGGCCCGCCACGGCCGCCGACAGCGTGCAGACCGTGCGCAGGCGGGCCGTCACCGGCGAGCCGATCGCCCGCATGCGCTCGGGGTTGTCGCGGATGCCGACGAGCGCCAGCCCGAACGGCGAGCCGACCACCCGCCGCACCGCCATGAACACCAGCAGCACCACGACGAAGCTGTAGACGAAGGCGGTCCGGCCCTGGAGGTCGAAGTCGAACAGGCCGAGCACCGGCCACATCGCGACGCCCTGCAGCCCGTCGGTGCCGCCGGTGAGGTCCGCGAGGCGGTTGACGAGCTCGGTCGCCAGCATGCAGATGCCGAGCGTGATCGTCAGCCGCGTGAGGTCCGCGCCGCGCCCGACCAGCCGGCCTAGCAGGTGGCCCAGCACCGCGCACACCGCCGCGGCGGCGAGCAGCCCCGAAAGCGGCTCGCCCCAGCCGTGGCGGGCCAGCAGCCCGGCCGTGTAGGCTCCGGCGCCGAAAAACGCGGCATGGCCGATGCTCAGGATGCCCGCGTAGCCGAGCATCAGGTCGAGCGACACCGCGAACAGTCCGACGATCAGGATCTGGCTCATCAGCGCGAGCCGGTCGGGCAGCGCGAAGAAGGCCGCGGCGAGCGCGACCCAGAACGCGATCTCGGCCCACCCGTCGACCGCCCGCCGCGTCATGCGCCGTTCCTGCGCCGCGCGAGGCCCTGCGGCTTCCACAGCAGCACCGCGACCAGCGTTGCGTAGACGGGGACGGAGCCCGCCTGCGGCAGCCAGTACCTGCCCGCCACGTCGACGATGCCCACGCCCATCGCCGCGACGAACGGGCCTGCGACGCTGCCCGCACCGCCCACGCACACCACCATCAGCACCACCGCGAGATGGCGCAGCGCGAAGTACGGATCGAGTGCGAGCAGGCCCAGGCCGAGCGCTCCGCCGAGCCCGGCGAGCCCGCTGCCGAGCGCGAAGGTCAGCAGGAACAGGCGGCCGACCGGAAGGCCCAGGCCGGCGGCGACGCGGCGGTTGTCCACCGCCGCGCGCACCATCGCGCCGTAGCGCGTGCGGCCCAGGCCGAGCAGCAGCGCGCCCAGCACCGCCAGCCCGGAGGCGACGAGGAACAGGCGATAGCGCACCACCTCCAGCCCGCCCAGCACGACGCGCCCGTCGAGCCATGGCGGCAGGACGAAGGGCTGCATCGCCGGGCCGAAGAGCCGCGTGAAGATGGCGATCGACACGAACACGATGCCGATCGTCAGCAGCACCTGGTCGAGCGGACCGGAGCGGTAGAGCCGGCGGTAGAGCAGCACCTCGAGCACCGCGCCCACGGCCGCCGCGGCGCCGAAGGCCAGGCCCAGCGCCGGCAGGAAGCCGATGCCGTGGCGCTCCATCGCCAGGCTCGCCGCGTAGCCGCCGACCATTGCGAAGCCGCCGTGCGCGAGGTTGACGAAGTTCATCAGGCCCAGCGTGACCGACAGCCCCACGGCCATGAGGAACAGCAGCATGCCGTAGGCGATGCCGTCGAACAGCACGGTGATCACGGCGCTACCGGGCGCCTTCCTTGGCCGGATCGCCGACCCGGTCGAAGCGCGCGAATTCGACGTTCACCAGTTCGCCCTTCGCACGCTCCACCTTGCGGATGTAGACGGTCTGCACGATGTCGCGCGTGCGCGCGTCGATCTCGACCGGGCCGCGCGGGCTCTCGAAGCGCAGTCCCTTGAACGCCTCCATCATCGGGCCGCCCGACGCGTCGCCGCGCGTCTTCGCGAGCGCGAGGTCGATGGCGGCCAGGGCGTCGTAGGCGGCGACGGCGAAGTAGCTCGGACGCAGGCCGGTGCCGGATGCGGCGGCGAAGTCGCTCGTGAACTTCGCGTTCTTCGGCGACGGATGCGCATAGGAATAGTGGTGGCTGGTGACCAGCCCCAGCGCGGCGTCGCCGGTCGCGGCGAGGTAGCTGTCGTCGGTGGCTTCGCCGGTCGCGAAGAGACGGATGCCGGCTTCCTCCATGCCGCGCGCCTTCCAGACCTTGAGGAACGCCGGCGGCATCACGCCCGAGGGAAAGAAGAAGAACACGGCCTGCGGCTTCGCATCCTTGATCCGCTGCACGTAGGCCGAGAAGTCGGCCGTGTTCATCGGCGTGCGCACGGCGCCGACGACCCTGCCGCCCTCGGCCGCGAAGGCCTTGCCGAAGGCGGTTTCGGCATCGGCGCCGGAGGCGTAGTCGGCCACCACCGTGTAGGCCTCGCGGATGCCCTGGCGCGCCATCCAGCGCGCCATCGGATCGGTCACCTGCTGCACCGTGAACGACAGCCGCACGGCGTACGGCGAGGCGGCGGTGATGCCCGAGGACGCCGCGTTCATCACCAGCATCGGCACCTTCGCCTGCGTGGCGATGGCCGCGACGGCATAGGCGTTGGGGCTGAAGTCCAGCCCGGCGAGGATCTGCACCCTGTCGCGCACCACCAGTTCCTGCGCGAGGCGCCGTGCGGTATCGGGTGCCGGGCCGGCCGTGTCCTTGCGGACGATCTCGACCGGGCGGCCGGCGACCTTGCCGCCGTGCTCCCTCAGGTAGAGCGCGATGCCGGCGTCGAACTGCCGGCCGTAGTCGGCGTAGGCGCCCGAGTAGCTCGCGATCAGCCCGATGCGCAGCGGACCGTCGGCCGCGCGCGCGGCATTGGAGACGACGGAAGTGGCGGCGGCGACGATCGGGAACACGAGTGCAAGCAGCGGTCCGAGGCGATCGCGCGCTTTCTGAAGAAACTTCATGGAATGACCCGGCGTGGCGTGGCCGGGTATTCTGAAGGTAGGGCCGGCGTCCGCGCCGAATGCCGGTCCGCGCAATCAGGCCGTCGCGACGTCGAGCGCGTGGCGCCGGCAGTGGTCGAGGTACCCGCGCTCGTGCGAGGCGACGAGTTCCACCACGCTCGACCAGAGCCACGAAGGCGCCTCCAGCGCCCGCGAATGGTTGCGCAGCAGCACGTCGCGCCAGTGGCGGCGCGTGGCGGTGTCCATCTGGCGCGCGTGGGCGGCGCCCACCACGCGCGCGAGGTAGTAGGCGGTGCGCGTCGCCTCGGCGATGTCGAGGCTCTCGATCTCCAGCTTCAGGTCCTGCGGCAGCAGCTCCCGCACGAACACCGACTTCTTTCCCAGGTGAGCGGCCGTCATGCGCTCGCCGAGGTAGGGCGACATGGCGCGCGCGCCCGCGACCACGCGCTCGGCGTTGTCGGCGGGCATGGCATCCGCACCCGCGTCCGCGTCGGCGCGCGGCGCCACGGCATGCACGGCCTCCTTGATGTCGATCAGGCAGAAGTCCCGGCCCTTGCGTCCGTCGCGGCCGACGTCGATCAGCACCGCATAGCGGCCGCGACCGAGCGAACTGCAGCCCTTCATCCAGTAGGCGGCGTCGAGAAACGCGACCTCGGCGTCGTCGTCGCGATGGTGCAGCTGGGTGATCGTGTCGCGCACCTCCGGCGACTCCACCAGTGCGCGGATGCGGCGGCGTTCCTCGTCCGACACCGGCCAGAAGCGCTTGCCGTGCGGGATCGCGCGGGTCGCGCCCTCGACGCGTTCTTCGGCCAGATGGCGCCAGGTGCGCATGCGCGCGTCGCGCAGGGCGTGCTGCACGGCGGCGGGGCGGTGCAGCGCCGACATGGACCGGCCGCTGGCGAAGGCGTTGGTATACCCCTCCACCATGTGCTCGATCATGCGAGCGGTGGTCACGCCCGGCAGGTCCGAGCCGCGGGCCGCCGAGGCCAGCGACAGCCCGAGGCGGATGAGATCGTGCGCCGGGTTGCCGATCACGGTCTGGTCGAAATCGCGCACCTGGATGTCGATGTTGCCGTCGACATCGGCCACCGGGCCGAGGTTGCCGACGTGGCAGTCGCCGCAGATCCAGATCGGCGGGCCTTCGGGCAGCGCGCTCGGCGCGACCGACTCCAGCCATTCGTAGAAGCGCTGCGTGTTGCCGCGCACATAGGCGTGCGCGGAGCGCGCCATCTTCGTGTTGCGGGCCTGGACGAGCACCGGCTGGCGCTGCTGCGGCGACGGCGGCGGGGGTGTCCGCACGGACTTGTGGGCGCGAGGCGCGAGGGTGGCTTTGATGGCGATCTCTCTAGGTGTTGTGGTGATCGCTGTCGAGTGCAACCGCGCTTGCGGATGCAGGCCGTCGGACTTGGCCCCGCGGTGTTGAGGGCTCGCCGGTGACGAAGCTGACCGGACCGGTCAGCTTCGCGGTCGAAGGCGGCGAAATGCCGCTCAGTAGCCCGAGGTCATGTTGCGTCGCGCGTCGTCGCGCTGGCGCTCGGCGCGCACGACCTCGCAGCGCGGGTGGCGGGCATAGGCGGACTCGTTGCAGTGGTTGGCCTCGCAGCGGGCGGCGAAGGCGAAGAACAGGTGCTCGCAGCCGGCGCGCGGGTCGGCGCGGCCGTTGCCGGCAGCGCGCGGGGTCGCTGCACGGCCGGTGGGCGCGGTGTGTGTCGCGGGGGTCGATACGGCATCGGGGCGTGGCGCCGCATCGGCGACCGGCGCCTCGACGGCCGGCGACGTCACCGGTCCGACGGCAACAGCCGACTCGCCGGGCGCGAGCGCGGATTCGAACGGCACCGCCGACGAAGGCGATGGCGATGGCGATGGCGAAGGCGAAGGCGTGGCCTGTGCGGCCCGTGCCGGCGCCGTCACCGCGGCGTCCGTGTGCCCGGGCACGAGCGCGACCCAGCCGGCCATCGCGGCCACCGCCGCGCCCAGCAGCACGATCGCGGCGAACCACCAGCGCGGGATGCCGCGGCCGGGCGTCGTGCCGCCGTTCGCCCGCATCGCCGGCCCGTCGGCGGCGCTGGCCGAGCGGGTCGTGCCGGCCGTGGTCGCGGTGCCGGCCGGTGCCGTGGCCACGAACGCGGGCAGCTTGCCGGCGCAGCCGCGGCAGAACATCGCCCGGTCGCGGTTCGCGGTCCGGCATTTCTCGCAGATGACGGTCATGCGCTGGCGTCCTTTTCGTCCTTCTTCTCCTCGCTCTGCCGGGCGAGCAATCCGGTGCGGACCTGGCGGCCCCAGCTGCCGTGGCCGGTCAGGAAGGTCCACCAGCCCCAGGCGGCGCCGGTGTGGCGCAGGATCTGGAAGGTGAACGGCTCCACGATGGCCGCGAGGAAGGCCTGCGCCATGTTGGCCTCGCTGCGCTGGCCGACCCAGCGGCGGTAGAGGTGCACCGACCACAGGTGGAAGGCCAGGTCGAGCACGATCTTCGCGCCGATCACGCCGGCCACCGGCGCCAGCACGCCGAGGTCGCCGCGCGCCAGGTAGGTCAGCAGCAGGAAGAACGCGGCCAGGCCGTAGAGCGGCTGCAGCGTGTCGATCGCCTTGACCGGCAGCATCAGCGTGCCGAGCCAGCCGTAGCGCCGGTCGCCGACCATCGAGCGGTACCAGTACTGGGTCTGCAGGAAGCCGCCGAACCAGCGCCTCCGCTGCCGCAGGAAGGGCATGACGCCGCTGGGCGCATCGGTATGCGCCTGCGCATCGCCGAGCACGCGCACCGTCCACGGCAGGCCGTGTGCCTGGGCGTGTCGGTGCAGGCGGTGGATGAGCTCATAGTCCTCGACCAGGCAGTCGGTGTCGAAGCCGCCGACCGCGCGCACCGCCTCGAGGCGGAAGCCGGCGAAGGCGCCCGAGATCAGCAGCAGCCCGTCGACCCGCATCCAGGCGTAGCGGGAGAGGAAGTTGCGGATGTACTCGTAAGTCTGGAACCACTGGAAGCAGCGCCCGGTCAGCGTGCGGCTGCACACCGGCACGATGACGCCGGTGGCCGCGACGAGTTCGGGCTCGGCCGAGAACGCGCGCCGCACGGCGGCGATGGCGCCGGCATCGAGCAGCGTGTCGCCGTCGACGGTGAGCACGGTCTCGGTGTCGATGCACAGGATGGCCGCGTTCAGCGCCACGGCCTTGCCGCCGTGCGGCAGGCGCAGCCAGTGCAGGCCCGGGTGGATGCTGCTGGCCGCGCTCAGGGTTCCCAGGGCCGGCGCGACCAGCCCATAGCGCGCCGCGAGCAGTTCGGCGGTGCCGTCGGTCGAGCCGTCGTCGGCGATCACGATGCGGTCGGGCCGGTCCGACTGGCCGAGCAGCGCCGCCAGCGTGACCGGCAGCACGGCGGCCTCGTCGTGCGAGGCGACGATCACGCCGAGCGTCGCCTTCGTTGCCCCGGCCGCGACGGGCGGGGCCGGACGCCGCAGGATCGACAGCGTGTGCCAGCCGACGAACAGCAGCAGCACCGTGTCGTAGAGCACGTAGGCGACGCCGACCGACCACGACCACACGTCGCCGCCGTCGACGGACATCTTCCCGCCGTGGCGGAAGGCCATCGCGAAGAGCCCGATCCACAGCAGCAGCACACCGCCGTGGATGAGCACGCTGCGCACGGGCGTGGGAGGTCGCGACACCCGGGGCGAGGCGGCGGCGAAGGCGCGGAGGAGCGTGTCGTTCAAGCGGAAATCCGGGAAAGTGGACGGGATACGCGGCGGCCGGGGCAACGGTTTCGGAAGACGACTTGCTCGGACCCGCCGGCGGTCCCAGAATTCCCGCCATGCCATCCATCTCCCGAGACATCCGCGACGCCGGCGTCGCCCCGGTCGCTCCGGCGCCGTTCGCCCGCTACACGCGCCCGGCGATCATCCTGCATTGGCTGATCGCCGTGCTGATGGCGGCCAATATCGCGCTGATCCTGCTGGTCGAGCGTTTCCCGGAGGACTGGGTGCGGCCGGTGGTCGACACCCACAAGTCGATCGGCATCACCGTGCTCGGGCTCGTGCTGCTGCGCATCCTGTGGCGACTGACGCACCGCCCGCCGGCCATGCCGACCTCCTACGGACGGCTGGAACGCTTCGGCGCACACGCGGCCCACGCGGTGCTCTACCTGCTGATGATCCTGCTGCCGCTGTCGGGCTGGATGCACGACTCGGCCTGGAAGGACGCGGCCACGCATCCGATGCAGCTCTTCGGCCTCGTGCCGTGGCCGCGCATCGGCTGGATCATGTCGATCGACGCCGGCACCAAGGAGATGCTGCACGGCGCCTTCGGCAGCCTTCACGAATGGGCCGGCTACGTGCTCTACGGCATGTTCGTGCTGCATGTGGCGGGCGCGCTGAAGCACCAGTGGTTCGACGGCGAACGCGAACTCCAGCGCATGCTGCCCTGAGCGCGGGCGTCGTCCGTCCGGCGCTCAGTCGGGGCGCCGGCCGCGCCAGCGCATCGCCGCGAGCAGGTTGCTGTGCTGGTCGGTCCAGAGCGGGCCGGCGGCGCCGCCGTTCATGTCGGTCGAGAGCAGCGTGAAGTCCGGGTCGCGCGCGAAGGCCGGGTCGGGACTCACCAGGACGTAGTCCGACGGATGCTCCAGCGTGTCGCTGTTGCCGGGCTCGTAGCGCAGGCGCAGCGCGCCGAAGCCGGCATCGTCGGCCAGCCGCCGGACCACGCTGACCAGGTCGAGGTGCCGATTGCTGACGTGGAAGGCGACGATGCCGCCCGGCTTCAGGTGGCGGGCGTAGATCGCGAGCGCCTCGCGCGTCATCAGGTGCACCGGGATCGAGTCGCCGGTGAAGGCGTCGATGACCAGCACGTCGAACCCTTGCGACCGGCCGGCGTCGAGCTCCTGCTGCATCACCAGTCGCGCGTCGCCCGGCACGATCTCGATCTGCGCCGCCGAGTCCGCGAGATAGCTGAACTGCTCGCGCGCGATGCGCGTGACCTGCGGGTTGATCTCGTAGAAGCGGTAGCGGTCCTGGCTGCGTCCGTAGGCCGCGAGCGTGCCGACGCCCAGTCCGATCACGCCGACGTGCTGCATGGCGGGGCGCCGCACGGTCAGCGCCACGCCGACGCCCGACAGCGGGCCGTAGTAGGCGGTCGGCACGCGGCGCTTCTCCGGCGCCAGCATCTGTTCGCCGTGGGTGATGACGCCGTTCATGAGCCGGCGCGACGCACCGGCGTCGTCGCTGGCGCCCGAGGCGAACTCCCGCACCCGCAGCACGCCGTAGAAGTTGCGCTCGCGCAGCACGGTGGCCCGGTCGTCCGCGAGCCGGTTCGTGACCATGGTCGAGATCACCCCGACCGCGCCGACGACACCCAGCACCCGTGCCGCCCCCATCGCCCAGGCCTCCCGCCGCGCGGGCTTCCTCTCGCGCGCGACCCACAGCATCAGCAGGCCCGGCATCGCCAGGCTCCCGGGCAGCTCCCAGTAGCCGTCGAACAGCAGGGGCGCCGCGATGCCCGCGAACAGTCCGCCGAGCGCCCCGCCGAGCGCCATCGCCAGGTAGAAGCGCGTCAGGTGCTGCGGGGCGGGCCGGGCGCGGGCGAGTTCGCCGTTGCAGAACATGCAGATCACGAACAGCCCGGCGCAGAACGCGACGATCAGGACCGTGATCGGCAGGTCGCGTATCGCGACGTTCAGGTACCAGGCCATGAGCGGCGCGGCGACCAGCACCGCCGGCCAGAACAGCCAGCGCCGGTACCAGAAGGCGCTGTCGAAGCACAGCACGAAGGTCAGCAGGTAGAGCGCCAGCGGCACGATCCACAGCAGCGGCACCGATGCCACGTCCTGCGTGATGTAGGTGGACACCGAGAGCAGCACGACCGTGCCCAGCGCCGAGAGCGACAGCCACAGCAGCATGTCCCGCAGGCGCACCGGCGTGGCCGAGGGCGGCGCTGCGGCGGCGCCTTGCTGCGCGTCACCGACCTCGGGCGCCCGGCGCAGCGCACGCGCGACGGTCCATGCCGATCCGACCGCCAGCAGCGCGAAGACGCCGAAGCCCGCCGACCAGGCGACCGCCTGCGTGTGCAGCGCGAAAGCCGGTTCGAGCACGAACGGATACACCACCAGCGCCACCAGCGCGGCGAGATTCGACAGCGCGAAGAGGCGATAGACCCGTGCCTGCCGCGCTCGGTCGCCGGCATGCAGCCTAGCC
>JAKONL010000153.1 GCA_022701965.1 Burkholderiaceae bacterium
CGATCGGCGCCCAGGTCGTCTACGGCGTGGTGGGTCTGAAGACCCACGCCAAGATGCTGCTGGTGACGCGTCGCGAAGGCAAGCAGCTGCGCCGCTACGGCCATCTGTCCACCGGCAATTACAACCCGCGCACGGCCGCGCTCTATACCGACATCAACCACCTCACGGCCGATCCGCTGCTCACGGCGGACATGGAGGCCGTGTTCGTGCATCTGGCCAGCCAGAGCCGCCTGCCCAGGCTCAACCGCATGTGGCTCGCGCCTTTCGACCTGCACCGCAACCTCGTGGCGCGCATCGACGCGCTGGGCGCCGCGGCCGAAGCCGGCGAGCCGACCCGGATCGTCGCCAAGATGAACGCGCTCACCGACGACCTGCTCGTGGCCGCGCTGGTCAGGGCCGGCAGGAAGGGCGTGAAGATCGACCTGATCGTGCGCGGCGCCTGCACGCTGCCCGCGCAGGTGCCGGGGCTGACCGAGAACATCCGCGTGCGCTCGGTGATCGGGCGCTTCCTGGAGCACTCCCGGGTCTTCTATTTCCGCAGCGGCCAGGACGAATCGCTCTATCTGTCGAGCGCCGACTGGATGAACCGCAACATGATGCGTCGCGTCGAGCTCGGCTGGCCGGTTACCGACCCGGGCCTGCGCCAGCGCCTGATCGACGAATGCCTGGTCGCCTACCTGCACGACGGGCGCGACGCCTGGGACCTGGGCGCCGACGGCGTCTACCGGCGCGTGAACGCCGACACGCATGCGGGTGAGGAGGGCGCGTCGCGCAGCATCGAGGCCCATGGCGCCCAGCGCGCGCTGATGGACCGCTACGCATCGCGCGGACGCCACCGCGCTACCGAAATCACTGGAAGGACCGCGTGATGGACCTGATCTTCTGGCGCCACGCCGAAGCCGACGACTGGACCGAGGGCTGCGACGACATGCAGCGCCAGCTGACGCCCCGCGGCGAGAAGCAGGCCAAGCGCATGGCTGGCTGGCTCGACCGCCAGCTGCCCGAGGGCACCCGCATCCTCACGAGTCCCGCGCGGCGCTGCGAGCAGACCGCGATGGCCTTGGGGCGCAAGTACAAGGTGCGCCCCGACCTGGCGCCCGAGGCGACCGTGGATACGCTGCTGGAAGCGGCCGGATGGCCCAACGGCAAATCGGTCGTGCTGGTGATCGGGCACCAGCCGTCGCTCGGCCAGGCGATATCGCGGCTGCTCGGCCTGCAGCAGGACAGCTGCCCGGTCAGGAAAGGCGCGGTCTGGTGGATCCGCACCCGTGAGCGCGATGGCGACGTGCAGACCGTCGTCGTCACCGTCCAGGCGCCGGAACTGCTCTAGGCAGCGGGGCTCATGCGCCGCTGAGCGCGATGCGCCAGCCGGTGCGCTGCCAGGCCAGCGCCTCTTCGCGCAAGAGGTGCGCGGACTGCGGGAACGCTTCGACCCAGTCGGCGCGGCATTCGAGGGCGAACGTGCGCGCGTCGGTCCGGGTCATCCGCAAGGCTTCGATGTCGGGATCGCGTCGTGCGTGGCACAGGATCACGGCCACCCGCAGCGCGATCAGCTGGGCCACGAACACCTCGTCGCCCAGGGCGGCTTCGACCTTCCTCAGCTTGCCGCGATGGCCGAGCACCAGCTGGCTCAGGTGGTGCAGTTCGTTGGTCGCGAACCCGGGCGCGTCGGCGTTGTCGAGGATGTAGGCGCCGTGCTTGTGATAGTCGCTGTGGGAGATCTGGGCACCGATCTCGTGCAGTTGCGCCGCCCAGCCCAGCTTGCGCAACGCCCGGCCGGGCCGGCTCGACGGATCGGCGCCTTGGGCCGTGGCGTCGATCAGCATGTAGAGCGCCACCGCCGTCTCGCCGACGCGCTTCGCCTGCGCGGCGTCGGCCGAGAAGCGTCGGGCGAGCGCCGTGACGGTCGCGGCGCGCAGGTCCGCCACGCTCCGGTCGCGGTCGAGCAGTTCGTACAGCACGCCGTGCCTCAGCGCGCCCTGGGCCACCTTCATTTCGCGGATGTCGAGCAGGTCGAACACGGCCCGCAGCACGCTGATGCCGCCGCCGATCACGGCCTTGCGGTCTTCGCGCATGCCTTCGATGCGCAGCTTGTCGATGCTGCCGGCCTTCAGGAGCCGGTCCAGCAGCCCGTCGAGGCCCTCGCGCGTGACGATGCCGGGAGGCAGGCCGGCCGCGGCCAGGACGTCACCGACCGCTCCGATCGTGCCGGACGCCCCATAGGCCACGTCCCACTGGCCTGCGCCGTATTCGCCGAGCGCATCGTCGAGCACCGCCTTGGCCGCGATCTCCGCCTCGCGGAACGCGACCGTCGTGAACTGGCCCTGCGGAAAGTGCTTCATCGACCAGGCGACGCTACCCACACGGTACGACTCCATCACCTGCGCCTCGTGCGCACGGCCGATGATCATCTCGGTCGAGCGGCCGCCGATGTCGATCACCAGCCGGCGTTCGCGGTCGGCGGCATCGGTGTGCGGCAGCATGTGCGCGACGCCCTGGTAGATGAGCCGCGCTTCCTCGCGACCCGGGATCACGTCGATGCCGAAGCCGAGGATGGTACGCGCGCGCAGCAGGAATTCGTCGCGGTTGCGTGCCTCGCGCAGCGTCTGCGTGGCGACGGCGCGCACCTGGGAGCGCCCGAAGCCGGCGAGCCGTTCGCCGAAACGCGCCAGCGCGTCCCAACCGCGCTGCATGGCCTCCGGCGTGAGATTGCGATCCTTGTCGAGACCGTTGCCCTGGCGCACGGTCTCCTTGAGATATTCGGCGCGACGGATCTGGCCGTCGTCGACCCGCCCGATTTCCAGGCGAAAGCTGTTGGAGCCGAGGTCGACCGCTGCGAGAAGAGTACCGTTTTGCATGTAGTACCAATGGTATCCGCCGGCACGCGACGACCATGTGACGTTTGTGTGACGACGTCACGCGGGGCACCGGCGCATCGACGGTTTCTCCTCTGAAACCCATGTCACATCGATGTCACACAAGCTTCCTACAGTCCGGCAGCACCTCTCCACCAAGGAAGCCCAATGAAATCGTCTTTCAAGTTCGCAGCCGCCGGCCTTGTCGCTGCAGCGTTCGCCCACGTTCCCGCCTTCGCGCAAGACATCACCGGCGCCGGTGCCAGCTTTCCGGCGCCGCTCTATGCCAAGTGGGCTTCCGACTACAACAAGGCCACCGGCGTCAAGATCAACTACCAATCGGTCGGCTCGGGCGCGGGCCTCAAGCAGATCGAGGCCAAGACGGTCGACTTCGGCGCTTCCGATGCACCCCTGAAGGACGAGGAACTGCAGGCCAAGGGCCTGATGCAGTTCCCGACCGTCGTCGGCGGCGTGGTTCCGGTCGTCAACATCCAGGGCGTGAAGCCCGGTGAGCTCAAGCTCAACGGCCAGGTGCTCGGCGACATCTACCTCGGCAAGATCACGAAGTGGAACGATCCGGCGATCAAGGCGCTCAACGGATCGCTCGCACTGCCCGACGCGGCCATCGCCCCGGTGCGTCGCGCCGACGGTTCGGGCACCAGCTTCGCCTTCACCAACTACCTGAGCCAGGTCAATGCCGAGTGGAAGAGCAAGGTCGGCGAAGGCACGGCGGTGAACTGGCCGACCGGTGCGGGCGGCAAGGGCAACGAAGGCGTCGCCGCGTTCGTCGCCCGCCTGCCCAATTCGATCGGCTACGTCGAGTACGCGTACGTGAAGCAGAACAAGATGACCTTCGCGCAGCTGCAGAACGCCGCGGGCAGCTTCGTCTCGCCGGACGACGACACCTTCAAGGCCGCGACCGCGGGCGCCGACTGGGACAAGACCTTCTATCAGATCCTGAACAACAAGCCGGGCAAGGATTCCTGGCCCATCACGACCGGCACCTTCATCCTGATGCACAAGGTGCAGGACAAGCCGGCCAGTGCGGCCGCCGTGCTGAAGTTCTTCGACTGGGTCTACAAGGACGGCGACAAGACCGCCGCCGACCTCGACTACGTGCCGATGCCCGCGAGCGTGAAGGCGACCATCGCGAAGTCGTGGAGCGAAGTCAAGGACGCCTCGGGCAAGCCCGTCGCGTTCAAGTAAGACCTCCGGGACGATCCGGCGCGCATGTCTGGCTCCCCGATGCCACGCGGACCGGGCAGCGCGCCTTCGCCTTCTCTTCCGGATTCCCCGGACTCCCCGAATTCCCTGGAGCGACCCGTGTCATCCACCTTCCCAGCCTCCGCCGCTGCGCTCGACCTGTCGGCCGACCGCAGCCGCGCGACCCTCAATCCGCCGCCGGCCAAGCGTCCGCGCACCGGTGCCGCCACCGATCGCCTCTTCGGCATGGCCGCCAAGGGCGCCGCGCTGCTCACGCTCGCGCTGCTGATCGGCATCCTGGTCTCGCTCGTCATCGGCGCCTGGCCCGCGATCTCCAAGTACGGTCTTGGCTTTCTCACCAGCAGCGTCTGGGATCCCGTCAAGGAAGAGTACGGCGGCCTCGTGATGATCTACGGCACGCTGATGACCTCGGCCATCGCGCTGGTCATCGCGGTGCCGGTGAGCTTCGGCATCGCGCTGTTCCTGACCGAGATGTCGCCCTCGTGGCTCAAGCGCCCGCTGGGCACGGCCATCGAGCTGCTCGCCGCCGTGCCGTCGATCGTCTACGGCATGTGGGGCCTGCTGGTGTTCGGGCCGATCCTCGCGACCTACGTGCAGCAGCCGCTGCAGAAGGCGTTCGCCGGCGTGCCGTACCTCGGCGCGCTGGTCTCGGGTCCGCCGGTGGGCATTGGCATCCTGTCGGCCGGCATCATCCTGGCCATCATGATCATTCCGTTCATCGCCTCGGTGATGCGCGATGTGTTCGAGGTCACCCCGCCGCTGCTCAAGGCGTCGGCCTACGGGCTCGGCTCGACGACCTGGGAAGTGGTCTCAAAGGTCGTGCTGCCGTACACCAAGGCCGGCGTGATCGGCGGCATCATGCTCGGCCTCGGCCGGGCGCTCGGCGAGACGATGGCCGTGACCTTCGTGATCGGCAACATGAACCAGCTCAATTCGGCCTCGGTCTTCGAGGCTGCCAACAGCATCACCTCGGCGCTGGCCAACGAGTTCGCCGAAGCGGGCGCCGGCCTGCACCAGGCCGCGCTCATGTACCTGGGCCTGGTCCTGTTCTTCATCACCTTCGTGGTGCTGACGCTTTCCAAGGTCCTGCTGCAGCGCATGAAGAAGAGCGAGGGCACGAAATCATGACCACCGCCGAACGGCTCCTCGCCGCACGCCGCCTCGACGAGACGCGCGCCGCACGCTTCGCCAGCCGCAAGCGCGTCAACCAGCTCGCCCTGGCGCTGTCGCTGGCCGCCATGGCCTTCGGCGTCTTCTGGCTGATGTGGATCCTCTGGGAGACGCTGCGCCAGGGCATCGGCGGCATCGCCATCGCCACCTTCACCGAGATGACGCCGCCGCCCAACGAAGTGGGCGGCATCGCCAACGCGATCTTCGGCTCGTTCGTGATGGTCGGCCTGGCCACCTTCGTCGGCACGCCGATCGGCATCATGGCCGGCATCTACCTGGCCGAGTACGACCCCAAGGGCTGGCTCGCGGCCGTGACGCGCTTCGTCAACGACATCCTGCTGTCCGCGCCGTCGATCGTGATCGGCCTGTTCGTCTATGCGGTGGTGGTGGCGTACTTCAAGTCCTTCTCGGGCCTGGCCGGTGCGCTGTCGCTGGCGCTGATCGTGATCCCGGTCGTGATCCGCACGACCGAGAACATGCTGCAGCTGGTTCCGCCGGGCCTGCGCGAGGCGGCCTACGCCCTCGGCACGCCGAAGTGGAAGGTGATCCTGAGCATCACGCTGCGCGCCGCTCGCGCCGGCGTCGTGACCGGCGTGCTGCTGGCCGTGGCCCGCATCGCGGGCGAGACCGCGCCGCTGCTCTTCACCGCGCTGAACAACCAGTTCTGGACCGCCGACATCAGCCAGCCGATGGCCAGCCTGCCGGTGACGATCTTCAAGTTCGCGATGAGCCCGTACGAAAACTGGCAGAAGCTGGCATGGGCCGGCGTCTTCCTGATCACCGTCGCCGTCCTCGCGCTCAACATCCTGGCGCGGGTCGTGACCCGCAGCAAACACTAATACGGGGAACGCATCATGCCGAACACCATCGCACCGCAGCCGCTTCGCTCGAAGCTTTCGGTCAAGGACCTGAACTTCTACTACGGCAAGTTCCACGCCCTGAAGGGCATCAACCTCGAGATTCCCGAGAACAAGGTCACGGCCTTCATCGGCCCGTCGGGCTGCGGCAAGTCGACGCTGCTGCGCACCTTCAACCGGATGTTCGAGCTGTACCCGGAGCAGCGCGCCGAAGGCACGATCGCACTGGACGGCGAGAACCTGCTGACCTCCAAGCAGGACGTGGCGCTGATTCGCGCCAAGGTCGGCATGGTCTTCCAGAAGCCGACGCCGTTCCCGATGTCGATCTACGACAACATCGCCTTCGGCGTGAAGCTGTTCGAGAACCTGAGCGCGAGCGACATGGACGATCGTGTCGAGTGGGCGCTCAAGAAGGCCGCGCTCTGGACCGAGGTGCGCGACAAGCTCCAGCAGAGCGGCTCGGGCCTCTCCGGCGGCCAGCAGCAGCGCCTGTGCATCGCGCGCGGCATCGCGATCAAGCCCGAGGTGCTCCTGC
>JAKONL010000173.1 GCA_022701965.1 Burkholderiaceae bacterium
GGCTGCCGGATAGGCGGCTAGCATCGCCGCGACGCCAGCGACTGCCATCCACATCAGCACTTGGTCGCCGGCGATCAGGCCCATCGTTGCCGCCAGACCGCCGCGAATGCCGCCCTTTCCTGTCGACGTCACCAGCGCCAGATTGCCAGGGCCCGGAATGGCCAGGAACAGGACGATGGCTGCAACGAATGCGCCGTAATCAGCGATGCCGAACATGGGACTGCCTGGAATGAAAGAGCGTGGAGTCTAAGCCACCCCTTTGGCAGCGCAGATTTCAGGTGGTCAACGGACCGGCCCTGCGAGCCCAGACGATGCAGCGGTCGGCATCGAGGCCAGGCACCTTGAGATGTTCCACGTGAAACACATCGACGCCATTTTTCAGGATCGCGAGTTGCTGCAACTCGGCCAGCTCCGTTTCGGGCAGCTTGCCTTTCATGGCCAGCCAGACGCCGTCATCGCTCAAAAGTCTGAACGAACCCTGATAGAAATCCGCGAGCGAGGCAAAGGCACGGCAACTGACGATGTCGTACGAACCGGTCAGCGATTCCACCCGCCCGTGCAAACCGCGCAGGTTCGGCATTTTGAGTTCCACCGCAACCTGCTGGACGAATGCGGCCTTCTTGGCAACGGCATCGATACACGTCACGTCGATATCTTCGCGCAGGATGGCGACGACGACGCCTGGCAAACCTGCGCCGGCACCCACGTCGAGCAGCGACTTTCTCTTCAAGGCAGATGCAGCTTCGATAGTGGTCGGACACTTGCGCTGCAATGGCTCTATCACCGAAAGACTGTCGAGAAGGTGATGCGTCAGCACCAAGGCCGGATCGCGCAACGCGGTCAGGTTATAGACTTTGTTCCATTTCAGGATCAACGCACCGTAAGCCAGAAGACGTTCGCACTGGCGGTCATCGAGCGTCAGGCCCAGCTCGGCCGCCCCTTCGCGCAGCCTTGCCCCATCCGATGCGCTCATGAGCCAGCCGGCTCTGCGAGCAAATCCATGGGCTTCGCCGCATCACGCGCAAACGCCCGGTGACCGCCCTTCCGCAGGTGCACGAGCAACAGCGATATGGCCGCAGGCGTGACACCAGAAATGCGCGACGCATGTCCCAACGTCTCGGGTCGCTGACGTCCGAGCTTTTGTCGAACTTCGAAACTCAGCGCCGTGACCTGCTCGTAGTCGAAAGCGTCGGGCAGCCGGAGATTCTCGAAATGCGATGCGCGTTCGACTTCGTCGTGCTGCCGATCGATATATCCGGAATACTTCGCGGAGATCTCGACCTGCTCCACCTCGGTCGGATTCAACGCGATCGACGGTGCGTACCGGCCGCCCGCGAGCGACATCAAGCCGGCATAGTCGACATCGGGCCGGCGCAGGAGGTCGCCCAGGTTGTATTCGTGTTCGATCGCCTTGCCAAGAACACGTGCAGACTCTTCGGACGGCAGATTGCGCGGATTGACCCATGTCGACTTCAGCCGCTCTGTTTCACGTGAAACAGCATCGCGTTTGCGCGAGAACGCATCCCAGCGCGCATCGTCGACAAGACCCAGCCGACGACCTGTTTCAGTCAAACGCAGGTCGGCGTTGTCTTCGCGCAGTTGCAAGCGAAATTCAGCGCGGCTCGTGAACATGCGGTAGGGCTCGGTCACACCCTTGGTAATCAGGTCGTCGACCAGCACGCCGAGATAAGCCTCGTCGCGCCTCGGCAGCCACGCCGACTCACCACGGCACTGAAGCGCCGCGTTGATCCCGGCGACAAGTCCTTGAGCGGCGGCTTCTTCGTACCCTGTCGTCCCGTTGATCTGCCCGGCGAAGAACAGTCCCTGGATCGCCCGCGTCTCGAAGCTGCTTCTGAGTTGGCGCGGATCGAAATAGTCGTATTCGATCGCATAACCCGGGCGCAGGATGTGCGCATTCTCCAGTCCGGCCATCGAGCGCACGAGCTGCAACTGGATGTCGAACGGCAGGCTGGTCGAAATGCCATTCGGGTAATACTCGTTGGTCGTCAGGCCTTCGGGCTCGAGGAAGATCTGATGGCTCTCCTTGTCGGCGAAGCGGTTGATCTTGTCTTCGACACTCGGGCAGTAACGCGGACCGACTCCTTCGATCTTCCCCGTAAACATCGGGCTGCGATCGAAGCCCGAACGGATGATCTCGTGTGTCCGCGCGTTGGTGTGCGTGACCCAGCATGGCATCTGCCGCGGATGCATACCGACATGGCCCATGAAACTGAATACCGGCATGGCGTCGGTCGTGCCGCCCGGCATGCCGTCTCCCGGTTGCTCGGCGCATTTCGAGAAGTCGATCGTGCGGCCATCGAGGCGCGGCGGTGTGCCGGTCTTCAGGCGTGCCTGGGGCAGCTTGAGCTCCTTCAGACGCGCCGACAGCGTCACGGCCGGTGGATCACCCGCGCGGCCGGCCTGGTAGTTGTCGAGTCCGACATGGATGCGCCCGTCAAGAAAAGTGCCCGCAGTCAAAACCACCGTGCGTGCCCGGAAAGCGATGCCGACCTGCGTCACAGCGCCGACGACACGATCGCCTTCCACCATCAAGTCATCGACCGCCTGCTGAAAAAGACTGAGGTTCGGTTGGTTTTCAAGGCGATGCCGGATGGCAGCCTTGTACAGAACGCGATCCGCCTGCGCGCGCGTTGCGCGGACAGCGGGTCCCTTGCTCGAATTGAGGATGCGAAACTGGATTCCAGCTTCGTCAGTGGCCAGTGCCATGGCACCGCCCAAGGCGTCGACCTCTTTGACCAAGTGACCCTTGCCGATTCCGCCGATCGACGGATTGCAGCTCATCTGCCCCAAAGTCTCGATGTTGTGTGTCAACAGAAGCGTTTTCGCACCCATGCGTGCTGCCGCAAGCGCCGCTTCGGTTCCGGCATGACCGCCACCAACGACGATGACGTCAAATTCTTCGGGATAGAGCATGGTGTGAGGCGCACTGCCGAGCGTGCGCTGCAGGTGCTCGACAAGAGCGGGGCGCCGATTTTAAGACGCCCTACTCTTTTGCCCCTTCTCTAGGGGCTACACGCTTCAGTCGATCGCCTTGCGCACGGCGCCGACACCCAGCGCCGCGAGCACGAGGAAGATCACGGTGAGAACCAGGAACAGGCCGAACAGTACCTTGGCGATGCCGGCCGCTCCTGCGGCGACCCCACCGAAGCCGAGCGCGCCGGCGATCAGCGAGACGATCGCGAAGATGATTGCGTACTTCAACATGAGAGAGCTCCAGAAGCGGCTCCATGCCGCAAGGTGCACGCAGGTTAGAAACGCGCTGCAAGAACACCGATAGTCGTCATCCGCGTCGAACCGTAGGACAAAACGCGGGAAACCCGGCGATCGCGAAGCCGCTA
>JAKONL010000182.1 GCA_022701965.1 Burkholderiaceae bacterium
GCAGGAGGTGCTGCGTGCCGACACCGGCAAGCTCGCGGCGTGGGCGCAGGGCGTGCTCGACGCCGACGACCCGGCAGCGGCGCTCGGCGCGCCGCGCTAGGCCGGATCGGGGTCAGACGCCGGCCGCGTGCGCCTGCTCGTCGGCGTGGTAGCTCGAACGCACCATCGCGCCGACGGCGGCGTGCGTGAAGCCCATCCTGTAAGCCTCTTCCTCGAACATCTTGAAGGTGTCCGGATGCACGTAGCGCTTGACCGGCAGGTGCGAGTTCGACGGCGAGAGGTACTGGCCGATGGTCAGCATGTCGATGTCGTGCGCGCGCATGTCGCGCATGATCTGCAGGATCTCCTCGTCGGTCTCGCCGAGGCCGACCATGATGCCGCTCTTGGTCGGCACGTTCGGATGCAGCGCCTTGAACTTCTTGAGCAGGTTCAGGCTGAACAGGTAGTCGCTGCCGGGGCGCGCTTCCTTGTAGAGGCGCGGCGCGGTCTCGAGGTTGTGGTTCATCACGTCCGGCGGCGCGAGCTTCAGGATCTCCAGCGCGCGATCGTCGCGGCCACGGAAATCGGGCACCAGGATCTCGATTTGCGTCGACGGCGACAGCTCGCGGATCAGGCGGATGCATTCGACGAAGTGGCCGCTGCCGCCATCGCGCAGGTCGTCGCGATCGACGCTGGTGATCACCACGTACTTCAGGCGCAGCTTGGCGATGGTGCGCGCCAGGTTCAGCGGCTCGTCCTTGTCGAGCGGATCGGGCCGGCCGTGGCCGACGTCGCAGAACGGGCAGCGACGCGTGCACTTGTCGCCCATGATCATGAACGTCGCCGTGCCCTTGCCGAAGCATTCGCCGATGTTCGGGCAGGAAGCTTCCTCGCACACCGTGTGCAGGTTGTTCTCGCGCAGGATCTGCTTGATCTCGTAGAAGCGCGTGGTCGGCGAGCCGGCCTTGACGCGGATCCAGTCGGGTTTCTTGAGCACTTCGCCCTGGATCACCTTGACCGGAATGCGCGACAGTTTCGCTCCCGCCTTCTGCTTGGCGAGCGGGTTGTAGTTCTCGGCGCTCTGGCTTTCGCGGACGACTTCGGTGGTGCTCATGAGGATGGTGCTTCGAGCGACGGATGCCGCTGTGGGTGCAAGGCTGGATCGAGGCGCGGGTCCTGCATGTCTCAGGGCGCCAGGTGCGCGACGAGCTTTTGGCCCAGCACATGCGCCGCCTCTTCCCAGGTGGTCTGGACGCCAATTGTAGAAAGGTCGACCGTCCGCAGCCCTGCATAGACGCAAGGGTCGATACGCGAGAAGGGTTCGAGGTCCATCGCGACGTTCAGCGACAGGCCGTGGTACGTGCCCCGGCGGGCGACCTTGATGCCCAGCGCGGCGATCTTCCCAAGGCCGTCGAACTGCCGTTCCGGCACCGACGGAACGGAAAGTGCCGAATGCGAGAAAGGATCCTCGGTCCGCACGTAGATGCCGGGCGCGCCGGTCACCCGATGGCCGGTCACGCCGAAATGCGCCAGCGTGCGCAGAACCGCCTCCTCGAGCCGGTAGACGTACTCCTTCACGAAGTAGCCGGTGCGCCGCAGATCGAGCAGCGGGTACGCGACGACCTGGCCCGGGCCGTGATAGGTCACCTGGCCACCGCGGTCGGTCTGCACCACGGGAATGTTGCCGGGGTTGAGGACGTGCACGCTCTTGCCGGCGAGGCCCTGCGTGTAGACCGGCGGATGCTCGCACATCCACAGCACGTCGGACGATCCGGAACTGCGCTCCGCGGTGAATCCCCGCATCGCGTCGTAGCTCTCGACATAGTCGATGCATCCGAGAACGACGGGCGTCGCCAGCGTCAAAGAACCACCTTGACCAGGGGATGCGACGAGAGCGCGCGGTAGAGGTCGTCAAGTTGTGCGCGGCTGGTCGCCATCACGGTGATCGTCACGCCGAGATAGTTGCCGGCCTTGCTCGGGCGCAGCTCGATCGTGCTCGCGTCGAAGGCCGGGTCGAAGCGCTCGGCGATCTGCGTGATCTCGTGCACCAGTCCGTCCGACCGCGCACCCATCACCTTGACGGGAAAAAGCGACGGATAGTCGATGAGCGATTCCTTGCGGGTGTCGGCGACGGGTTCGGGCTTGCCTTCGGGCAGGGACGGGATAGCGGTCATGGGCTGGAGGATGTGTACGACAAATGGATCAAGTTTCCCCGCGTATCGCTCGGACATGCCGAATCGCAGGGGTTTTTACTTATAATCAATGGCTTTGTAAAAATTCGATAGCGCAAGGAACTTTGATCGGTTCCAGCGGCTTCGGTTAGATTCGGTCAGGCAGTGCGTATTCCAATGACAAAAAGCGCTCCCGTCGTCACCGATTCGACCGAGATGGATGTCGAAGATTCAGATTTCAAGCCGTTGAGCGCCGAGCAGGCACAACGGCTGCGCGAGGCAAATCCCGAACCGTCGCCCTGGTGGGTGATCGTGGCCCAAGTGGTCGCAGGATTGGTCGCGGGTGGAATCGCTTGGGCATGGACGGGACGATCGGTAGCCGGTGCGTCCGCGCTCTACGGAGCGTTGGCTGTTGCCATTCCGGCGGCGCTGTTCGTGCGTGGAGCCATGAGGACTGCAAGGCAGGGTACGCAAGAAGCGGGCCTTGCATCGGCAGCCATGGCGAGGTTTTTTGTCTGGGAGCTGATCAAGCTGGGACTGACCATTGCCTTTCTGGCAGCGGCGCCCTGGGTGGTCGGTGGACTGAACTGGCTGGCGATGCTGGCCGGTGTCGTGGCAGCGATGAAGATGTACTGGGTCGCCCTCATGGTGCGTCCCAGGTTGTTGAACCGGATTTGATTCATAAAGAGACGCTGAAAGATGGCCGCTGAAGGACACGCACCGACCGCGAGTGAATACATCGTTCACCATTTGCAGCACTGGCAGGTGAATTGGGGGCTCGAGCCCGTGACGCAGAAGGCCATCGTGGACTTCAACGTGATCAATCTCGATTCGGTGCTCTATGCGCTCGTGATCGGGGCGATCGGCTGCTTCGTGCTGTGGCTCGCTGCGCGAAAGGCCACGGCAGGCGTGCCGGGCCGATTCCAGGCGGCGGTGGAAATACTGGTCGAGATGGTGGATGGCCAGGCCAAGGCGACCATCCACAACGCCAAGAGCCGCAAGTTCATCGCGCCGCTTGCGCTCACCGTGTTCGTATGGATCTTCCTGCTGAACGCGATGGACATGCTGCCGGTCGACCTGCTCCCGGCACTCTGGGCCAAGCTCCACGGCGCTGCGGGTGGCGATCCTGCGCATGCCTACATGCGCGTCGTCCCTACGGCCGACCTGTCGACCACGCTGGGGCTGTCGACCTCGGTCCTGCTGCTGTGCCTTTTCTACAGCGTCAAGATCAAGGGTCTGGGTGGCTGGGGCCATGAGCTCATCACTGCGCCGTTCGGCGCGCATCCGGTGCTGTGGCCCATCAACCTGCTGATGCAGGTCATCGAGTACGTGGCCAAGACCGTCTCGCACGGCATGCGGCTGTTCGGCAACATGTATGCCGGCGAACTCGTCTTCATGCTGATCGCGCTGATGGGTGGCGCGATGGCGGCCTCGTTCTCGGGAGTGCTGCTGCCCATCGGGCACATCATTGCCGGAACCGTCTGGGCGATCTTCCATATCCTGGTGATCACGCTGCAGGCATTCATTTTCATGATGTTGACGCTCATTTACCTGGGCCAGGCTCATGAAGGCCACTAGGCCTGGTATTCAACGCTTCGTTTCAGTCTCTTCTTTTCGCTTTCACTCTGTAATCTAAGGAATCATCATGGAAAACATTCTCGGTCTCGTCGCTCTGGCTAGTGGTTTGATCGTCGGTCTCGGCGCGATCGGTGCTTCCATCGGAATCGCCTTGATGGGCGGCAAGTTCCTCGAATCGTCGGCCCGCCAGCCTGAACTCATGAACGACCTGCAGACCAAGATGTTCATCTTGGCCGGCCTGATCGACGCGGCATTCCTGATCGGCGTGGCCATCGCCCTGCTGTTCGCGTTCGCCAACCCGTTCGCCGCGACCTTCCTGGCCAACCTGCCCAAGTAAGCCCGTTCAACGCCACTCTAGAAAGGTGTTGCCGTGAGTATCAACGCGACCCTGTTCGTTCAGGCCATCGTCTTCCTGCTGCTGGTGCTGTTCACGATGAAATTCGTGTGGCCGCCCATCGCGAAGGCGCTGGACGAACGCGCACAAAAGATCGCCGCGGGCCTGGCGGCCTCCGACAAGGCCAAGGCGGAACTCGCCTCGGCCAACCAGCGCGTCGAGCAAGAACTGGTGAAGTCCCGCAACGAGAC
>JAKONL010000186.1 GCA_022701965.1 Burkholderiaceae bacterium
GACCATGTTGGTCGAAGAGCCCGGCGCCGAGACGCCGATCTTCCTGCCCTTGAGATCGGCCGGCCCGTTGTAGCCCGTCATCGTTTTAGTCGAGACGCCGAACGCGATCTGCGGCGCCCTGCCCTGCATGACGAAAGCCTGGAACATCTGGTTCTTGGCCTGCAGGTTGAGCGTGTGCTCGTAGGCGCCGGAACAGACGTCGGCGGAGCCCCCCACCACGGCCTGCAGCGCACGCGCGCCGCCGGCGAAGTCGGAGATCTCGACGTCCAGCCCTTCGGCCTTGAAGTAGCCGAGCTGCTCGGCGATCGTGAGCGGCAGGTAGTAGAAGGCCGCCTTGCCGCCGACGGCGATGGCGATGCGCGTCTTCTCGAGCTTGGCCTGCTGTGCGCGCACGAGCGGCGCGGCGATCGCGACGACGCCCAGGGCGGCTGCGACGGAGGTGAAAGTGCGGCGTTTGAGCATGCGCGGGCTCCCTGTGTGCGGTCTTCTTGTAGTGACCGGGAAGCTTAGGCGCGCACCCCGCATCCAGCATCGGGATCATCCCGTGCGGGTTTCCACGGGACGAAAAAAGTATCTAGCGCCCGGAGAAGAGAATCGCGATGTTGACGAACAGACCGAGGGCGAAAACCGCGCTGCGTGCCGTGCCGAGCCCGCCGATGTAGAGCGCGACATAGGCCGCCCGGAGTACGACATAGGCCACGGCCAGCAGGTCGATGCGACCCTGGCCGGCCTGCAGCTGGTGGGCGACGATCACCGCGCCGATGAAGAATGGCAGGCTCTCGAAGCAGTTCGTCTGCGCCGCGACGGCCCGGGCGCGCCAGCCGCTCTGGCGCTGCGCCCACTCGCGCGGCGTCTGGTTGTCGCGCCCTCCGAAGGCGCCGGCCTTGGCGATGTAGGAGCAGGCGTAGGGCAGCAGCGCGGCGATCAGCACGCACCAGTAGGCGAGGGTCAGCGAGGGGATGTGCATGGGCGGGCTCCTGGTCAGCGACGATCGACCAGGGCATGCGCGATGGTGCCGAGATCGACGTATTCGAGTTCGCTGCCGGCAGGCACGCCGCGTGCGAGCCGCGTGACCGTCAGGCCGCGCTGCTTCAGCGTCTCGCCGACGACGTGCGCCGTGGCCTCGCCCTCGGCGGTGAAGTTGGTCGCCAGGATGACCTCGGTCACGGTGCCGTCGAGTGCGCGGTCGAACAGCTTCTGCAGTCCGATGTCGAGCGGCCCGATGCCGTCGAGCGGGCTCAGGCGTCCCATCAGCACGAAGTAGTAGCCGCGGAACGCGCCGGTGCGCTCCAGCGCGGCCTGGTCGGCCGGCGTCTCGATGACGCAGAGCTTGGTCGCATCGCGCCGGTCGTCGAGGCAGACGTTGCACACCGGCGCCTCGGTGAAGGTGTTGCAGCGCTCGCAGTGCCGCACTGTCGAGGCCGCCTGCTGCAGCGCCCGTGCGAGGGTCTGGGTGCCGTCGCGGTCGTGCTGCAGCAGATGGAAGGCCATGCGCGACGCCGACTTCACGCCCACGCCCGGCAGGCGCCGCAGCGCCTGGATCAACGCGTCGAGCGAACTGGAATCAGCCATCGTGACCGGATCAGAACGGCAGCTTCATGCCGGGGGGCAGGCCGGGCATGCCGGCGGTGAGCTTGCCGAGCTTCTGTTCGCTGGTTTCCTCGGCCTTGCGCACCGCGGCGTTGAACGCGGCGGCGACCAGGTCCTCGAGCATGTCCTTGTCGTCGGCCAGCAGGCTCGGGTCGATGGTGATGCGCTTGACGTCGTGCTTGCAGGTCATGACGACCTTCACGAGGCCGGCGCCGGACTCGCCCTCGACCTCGATCGTGGCGAGTTCGTCCTGGGCCTTCTTGAGGTTGTCCTGCATGGCCTGCGCCTGCTTCATGAGGCCGGCGAGTTGTCCCTTGTTGAACATCGTTGATCCTGAGTAGAAAGTGAAAAGTTGGGGAAGATGCAGCGGCCGGCTTCAGACCGGCCGGAGCGTACCGGGGACGATCTTCGCATCCCAGTCTCGCATCATGGATTGAACGTCGGGATCGGCATGGATCGCCTCCTCGGCCGCGCGCTGGCGCGCTTCGGCCGCGAGCTTGTTGCGACGCGCCGGACTGTCCTCGATCGCGCCGACCTCGATCGTGATTCTCACCTCGTGGCCGAGCGCGACCAGCGCCGCCTGCAGCCGGTCCCGGCTCGCGGGCTGGTTGAGCGTCTCGCGTTCGACGCGCAGCAGCCAGCCGTCGAGCTCGCGCGCGACGAGCTGGGACTGCAGCGCCAGTTCGCGGCACAGCGCGGTGATGGCCTCGGCGACGATCAGCTGCGTGACGGTGGCATGCCAGAAGTCACCGTGCTCGCTCGGCGGCCGCTGCGGATCGGCGGCCGCCGCAGCGTTCGACGCACCCAGGGCACGGGCACCGGCGGGCGGCTGGACACGCACCGGCATCGCGAGCAGAGGGCCGGGCGCGACCGGGGACGACGCCGGGCCGGCATCCGGCACCGATCGGGTCGCGGGCGACGGCGCCCGATCGACGACCGGCGATTCCCGGACCGGCAGTCGCTGCCCGGGAGGTGGCGACGATGCCGGCGCGCTTTGGGGAGGCGTCTCCGAGGGCGCCGCGCCCGCTGCGTCATTCAGAGTTTTTTTTTCCGCGGATGCCGGAGCGGACACCGCGACCGCCGCGCCCTGCGGCTTGAAGGCCAGAAGTCGCAGCAGCACCATCGTGAGCGCCGCGTACTCGTCCGGTGCCAGTCCCAGTTCGCCGCGGCCGTGCAGGCACAGGCTGTAGAGCAGCTGCGTCTCGTCCGGCGGCATGGCGGTGGCGAGTCGTTCGATCTCGGCGGCATCCGGGTCGCTCTCGCCGCCGGCCGTCGCGCCACCCGCTCCGGCGCGGGAAGGAACCGCCTGCAGCACCGCCATCGCCTGCAGCACGCCGGTCATCTCCTCCAGCGTCGATGCGGCGCCGATGCCGTCGCGGCGCAGGGCCTCCGAAGTCTCGACGACCGTCCGGCCGTCGCCGCGCGCCAGCGCATCGATCAGCCCGAAGACATGGCCACGGTCGGCACTGCCGAGCATCTGGCGCACGCCGGCTTCGAGCAACGTGCCGTTGCCGAACGCGATCGCCTGGTCGGTCAGGGAAAGCGCATCGCGCATCGACCCTCGCGCGGCGCGCGAGATCAGGCGCAGCGCCTGCGGCTCGGCTTCGACATGCTCGGCCACCAGCACCTGCGTCAGGTGTTCGAGCACCGTCTCGGGTGCCATCGGACGCAGGTTGAACTGCAGGCAACGCGACAGCACGGTGACCGGCACCTTCTGGGGATCGGTCGTCGCGAGCACGAACTTGAGATATTCGGGCGGCTCCTCCAGCGTCTTGAGCATCGCGTTGAACGCGGTGTTCGTGAGCATGTGCACCTCGTCGATCATGAAGACCTTGAAGCGTCCCTGCACCGGCTTGTAGACCGCCTGTTCGAGCAGCGACTGGACCTCGTTGACGCCCCGGTTGGACGCCGCGTCGAGCTCGGTGTAGTCGACGAAGCGGCCCGAATCGATGTCCACGCAGGCCTGGCAGACGCCGCACGGCGACGCGGTGATCCCGCCCTGCCCGTCCGCGCCCTGGCAGTTCAGCGACTTGGCCAGGATGCGAGAGACCGTGGTCTTGCCGACGCCGCGCGTGCCGGTGAAGAGGTAGGCGTGATGCAGGCGCTGCGTGGTCAGCGCATTCGTGAGCGCCTGCACCACATGCTCCTGACCGACCATCTCCTCGAAGTTCCGGGGCCGGTATTTGCGGGCGAGCACGAGATAGGACATCGATGCGATTTTACGTGCGCGTCGCGCCTGGCCTTGGCGCCGTGACGCAGTGCTTGCCATGCACCAACGTCGTCCGGGGGCTTTGTGCGACTGGTTTAGAATCGAGCCTGACGGGCCTCCCCGCATGGTGAAGCGGCCAACCGGGTCAGGTGGGGAACCAAGCAGCCCTAACTGCGTAGCCAGTGCCGGGGGTAAGGCTCGTCAACCTTCAATCATGTTTGTTTTTCCGGAGAAGTCCGCAGAAAAACAGGCATTTCTCGATGCATGCAGCGGACTCGCAACGAGCCGCCGAGTCGAGCCGCCATGCCGGTGCATGATCCCTTGAGACAGTCGCGATGCCGGACTTCGTCGCCAGGATCCCTCTCCTTCTGGCCGGGCTGATGCCGAGCTGCGTAGGACACGACCGCGCATGGACCCGATTAGCGGCATCCGATGAATCCGGTCCGGATGTCTCCCCGTAGAGGTAGCAGTCGCCACGCATCTTCGTCGCGGCAACAACCCAGGAATCTCCATGCAAACCAAGTTCTCCCGCCTCGCTTCCGTCGCTCTCGCCGCCGCGCTGTCGATCGGTGCCGTCTCCGCCATGGCCCAGGTGATGGTGGGTGGCGCCTCGATGCTG
>JAKONL010000189.1 GCA_022701965.1 Burkholderiaceae bacterium
AGCCGGCGTGACCAAGGCGCTGCAGCTCATCCACAAGGAGCTGGACGTGACGATGGCCTTCTGCGGCCACACGGACATCCGCAACGTCGACAAGTCGATCCTGCTGGCGGGGACGTACCCGGTCTGAGACGTGGTCGCCCGCGGCCCGATGATCATCAGGCCAGCGACATGCCTGCCGCGGCCTGTTGCAGCAGTGCGCGCGTGGCCTCCACATCGGGGCCCACATGGCGGTCGATGCGGCGGATGAACGGACAGGTCAACACCGCCAGCGCCTGTCCCGACGGTCCCAGGATCGGCAGGGAAATGTCGACGACGCCGAACGCCTGCTGGCTGTCGCCCAGCCAGTAGCCCAGTTCACGCACGCGCTCAAGGATGCGCGACAGATCTTCGTCCGACAGGGGAACCTCGCCATCCAGGATCTGGTGCTCCGAGCGCATTTCCGCGCGTCGGGCGTCCGACTGGAAGGCCATGAGGACATGGCCCGATCCTGTGTCGACAAGACTGACCCGGACTCCCAGCCGGGTTGACAGGCCCCAGGTCGCGGGTCCGTTGACCTGGGCCACGACGACGACGTTGCCACGGTCGTAGACGCCGAGGTGGCATGACTGCTCGGCAGCCTTCGCGAAGGTATCCATCAGAGGGAGCGCACGGCTCACCAGCCGCTCGATCGGTGGATGCTGATTGCCCAGCACGAACAGCTTGAGGCTCAGGGCATACCGGTCGCCCTCTTGCGAACGGGTCACGTAGCTGCGCACCACGAGGCGTTCGAGCATGCGGTAGATCTCGCTGGGGCTGCGGCCCATCCCCTTGACGATTTCCCCACGCGTCAGCCCGTGCGGCTGACCCGCGAGAAGTTCCAGGATGTCCAGCCCCTTGTCCAGGGCGGGGGCACGGTAGCGGTCGTTGGGTTCGGTCATCGTTCTGAACCATACCGGAACGGGCCTTGACCGAACGAATGCCCTGTCATCAGGGAAAACAGCATGTTGCGATCAGGCTCACCACCCTACATTCATTCTCTAATGAACAAGATGTTCATATTTAAATAAAGAAAGAATTCATGAGGCTGCTGGGCAAAACCATCCTGATCACCGCGAGCGCGCAAGGCATCGGCCGGGCAAGTGCATTGGCATGCGCCAGGGAAGGCGCTCGCGTCATCGCCACCGACATCAATGAGGAGTTGCTCGCGGGGCTCGCCGCGGCGTCGCCGGGGATCGAGACGCGGGTTCTGGATGTGCGCAGCAGTGCTGCCGTGGCAGCCCTGGCGGCCGACCTGCCGTCCCTGGACGGCCTGTTCAACTGTGCCGGCCACGTCCACGAGGGCACGCTGCTCGACTGCGACGAAGCGGCACTGGATTTCTCCATCGACCTCAACATCAAAGGTGCCTACCGGCTCATGCATGCCTTCATTCCCGGCATGCTGGAAAAGATGGCGCGTCATGGCGGTACCGGTTCGGTCGTCAACATGGCGTCGATGGCCTCGTCCGTCAAAGGCTTTCCGAACCGTTTCGCCTATGGCGCGACGAAGGCAGCGGTGATCGGCATGAGCAAGGCCATCGCGGCCGACTTTGCACGGCTCGGGCTGCGGTGCAACGCCCTGTGCCCCGGAACGGTAGATACGCCGTCCCTGCGTCAACGCATCGCTTCGGCTGCCGACCCGGTGCAGGCCGAGAAGGACTTCGTCGCCCGCCAGCCCATGGGTCGCCTCGCGACGGTGGACGACATCGCTCCGCAAGTGGTCTTCCTGCTGAGCGACGAATCGCGTTTCGTCACCGGTCAGGTCGTGCTGGTCGACGGCGGCGTGACCATCTGAGCGCCCTATGACGCGCATCGATTCGCACCAACACTTCTGGCGTCCGTCGCGCGGCGACTACGGGTGGCTGCGCACCGGCGAGTCTGCGCTGGAGCCGTTGCTTCGTGACTTCCTCCCCGAGCATCTCGAACCGACGCTGCACGCGAGCGGTGTGGCCGGCACGGTGCTGGTGCAGGCTGCCGATTCGACTGCCGAAACCGATTACCTGCTCGAACTCGCAAGCCGTCATGCGTTCATCGGCGGTGTGGTCGGCTGGGTCGACCTGGGTCGACGCGATGCCGTGCGGACCCTCGAGCGTTGGGCACGGCACCCGAAATTCAAGGGCGTGCGGCCGATGCTGCAGGACCTGCCCGATGTCGGCTGGATCGCGCATGGACCGCATCCCGATGCGGTGCGCTGCATGCTGGAACTGGGCCTGCGGCTGGATGCGCTGGTCAAGCCGGCCCATCTCCCGGCGCTGTTGAGCTTCGTGAGGCAATGGCCCGACCTGCCGGTCGTCATCGATCACGGTGCCAAGCCGGCCCTGCAGGCTGGATCACAGGCCGTCGGTGAGTCGGAATGGCATCAGGCCATGTCCGGCTTCGCCGCGCTGTCGCAGGTCTCATGCAAGTTCTCGGGGATGCTGACCGAGATGCCGCAGGCGGAGCGCGCGTCCTTCCTGGACATCGTCGCCACACTGCGGCCGGTCTGGCGTGCCTTGCTGGAATGGTTCGGCCCGACACGAATGATGTGGGGCAGCGACTGGCCGGTGTTGACGCTCGTGGGTGACTACGGCAAATGGCTCGCGGTGAGCAAATTCCTCATCCAGGAACTGCCGCCCGAGGATCAGGCGCACGTCTGGCACGGCACCGCGCAACGTTTCTACGGCATCCAGTGAGCGACCGTTCCATGTCACCCATCGTCTCGGTCCGCAACGTGTCCAAGTCCTTCGCCGGCGTGCTCGCGCTGGACAAGGTCCGGTTCGAGCTTCTTCCCGGCGAAGTCCATGCGCTGATGGGCGAGAACGGCGCGGGCAAATCCACCCTGATGAAGCTCCTGGCGGGCGTCTACACCTGCGACGAAGGCGAGATCGTCATCGGCGGCAAGGCCGTGGCCATCGACGGACCGCGCGCGGCGCAGAGCCTGGGCATCGGCATCGTTCATCAGGAGCTCAACCTGATGAACCACCTGAGCGCGGCGCAGAACATCTTCATCGGACGCGAGCCGCGCCGTGGCTTCGGCCTGCTCCTCGACGAAAGCGCACTCGATGCGCAGGCCAGCCGGATCTTCGAGCGCATGAACCTGAAGCTCGATCCGCGCGTTCCGGTCGGCGCTCTCACGGTCGCCAAGCAGCAGATGGTGGAGATCGCCAAGGCGCTGTCGTTCGACTCCCGCATTCTCATCATGGACGAGCCGACGGCCGCGTTGAACAACGAGGAGGTTGCGGATCTGTTCCGGATCATCCGCCAGCTGAGAGCCGAAGGCGTCGGCATCGTCTACATCTCGCACAAGATGGACGAGCTCAAGCAGATCGCCGACCGCGTGACCATCCTGCGCGACGGCCGCTACGTGGCGACGGCACCGATGGCCACGACCAGCGTCGACGCCATCATCGGCATGATGGTCGGCCGGCAGCTCGACAGCGTCGAGAAGCCCGATGCCGGCAGCGCGGAAAACGACATCGTCCTCGAAGTGAAAGGGCTGAACCGCGGCACCTTCGTGAAGGACGTGAGCTTCGTGCTGCGCAAGGGAGAAATCCTCGGGTTCGCGGGATTGATGGGTGCCGGCCGGACCGAAGTGGCGCGCGCCATCTTCGGCGCCGACCCGATCGACTCGGGCGAGATCCGCGTGCATGGCGAAACCGTCACGATCAGGACGCCGAAGCAGGCCGTGGCGCATGGCATCGGTTACCTGTCCGAGGATCGCAAGCACTTCGGTCTGGCCACGGGACTGGATGTGGAGACCAATGTGGCGATGGCCTCGCTGAACGAATTCGCCTCGTACGGCATGTTCGTCGACCAGGCGGCGATCCGGCAGACCGCCCGGCGCTACGTCAAGCAGCTGAGCATCAAGACCCCGTCGGTCCGGCAACAGGTGCGTCTGCTCTCCGGGGGCAACCAGCAGAAGATCGTGATCGCCAAGTGGCTGCTGCGGGACTGCGAAATCCTGTTCTTCGACGAGCCGACCCGTGGCATCGACGTCGGTGCGAAGGCGGAGATCTACAGGCTGCTGCGGGCGCTGGCGGCACAGGGCAAGGCCATCGTGGTGATCTCGTCCGAACTGCCCGAGGTGCTGCGACTGTCTCACCGAATCCTCGTGATGTGCGAGGGCCGCCTGACCGGCGAGCTCTCGGCCGACGGAGCATCGCAGGAAAAGATCATGCAACTGGCCACCCAACGCGAAGCTTCGCTCAGGAATTGAAGATCATGCAAAAGACGATCAGCGCCGTGAAGGCAACCCAGGACGTGCCCGTCCTCATCAGCCGCGACAGCGCATCGCGCAAGGACCGGCTGCTCCAACCCGCGACGCGGCAGAAGCTGCTGGCCTTCGGCAGCCTGCTGGCCCTGGTGGTCTTCTTCAGCTTCGCTTCGCCGAGCTTCCTGCAGACCGACAACCTGGTGAGCATCCTTCAGGCGACGTCGGTCAACGGCGTGCTCGCCATCGCCTGCACGTTCGTGATCATCACGTCGGGCATCGACCTGTCGGTCGGCACGATGATGACCTTCTGCGCGGTCATGGCCGGTGTCTTCCTGACCTACCTCGGATTGCCGTTGCCGGTCGGCATCATCGCCGCGATCTTCTTCGGTGCGCTGAGTGGTTTCACCTCGGGCGTGCTGATCGCCAAGCTGAAGATCCCGCCGTTCATCGCGACGCTCGGCATGATGATGCTGCTCAAGGGCCTGTCGTTGGTCATCTCCGGCACCAAGCCGATCTACTTCAACGACACCGAAGGGTTCTCCGCGATTTCGCAGGACTCGCTCATCGGGTATTTCGTGCCTTCGCTGCCGATCCCCAACGGCGTGGTCATCCTGTTCCTCGTGGCGATCGGCGCGAGCATCGTCCTGAACAGGACCGTCCTCGGTCGCTACACCTTCGCGCTCGGCAGCAACGAGGAAGCGGTGAGGCTGTCCGGCGTCAACGTCAACTTCTGGAAGATCGTCGTCTATTCGCTCAGCGGCGCCATCTGTGGCGTGGCGGGGCTGCTGATCGCCTCGCGCCTCAACTCCGCACAGCCGGCGCTGGGCCAGGGCTACGAACTCGACGCCATCGCCGCGGTCGTCATTGGCGGAACCTCGCTGGCCGGCGGTGCCGGAACGATCCTCGGCACCATCATCGGCGCCTTCATCATGAGCGTGCTGACCAACGGCCTTCGCATCATGTCGGTCGCCCAGGAGTGGCAGACCGTGGTGACCGGCGTGATCATCATCCTCGCCGTCTACACCGACATCCTTCGCCGGCGCAGCCGCTGAAGCACGCGGCCGGAAACCACTTTCCCCATTCTTTCCAACAACAAACCAAGGAGACCAACCATGTCCAACAGACGCGTTTTCGGTATCGCCATCGCACTGAGTGCGGCACTCGGCTTCGGCACCACGGCATCGGCCCAGCAGGAGGTCTACATCCCGCTGATTTCCAAAGGCTTCCAGCACCAGTTCTGGCAAGCCGTGAAGCAGGGCGCGGAGCAGGCCGGCAAGGACTACAAGGTGAGGGTCAGTTTCGAAGGCCCCGAATCCGAAACCATGGTCGACAAGCAGATCGACATGCTGTCCGCGGCGCTGGCGAAGCGGCCCCAGGCGATCGGACTCGCGGCGCTGGACAGCAAGGCCGCGCTCCCGCTCCTGAAGAAGGCGCAGGCCGCGAAGATCCCGGTGATCGCCTTCGACTCGGGCGTGGACAGCGACATTCCGGTGACCACCGCGACGACCGACAACAAGGCCGCTGCAGCGCTGGCCGCAGACAAACTGGCTGAACTGATCGGCAAGGCCGGCGAGGTCGCCGTGGTCGCGCATGACCAGACGAGCCGTACCGGCGTCGACCGCCGCGACGGATTCGTCGAGCGCATGAAGGCCTATCCCGGCATCAAGGTCGTCAGCGTCCAGTACGGTGACGGCGATCACCTCAAGTCCACCGAAGTCGCCAAGTCCATCCTGCAGGGTCACCCCAATCTCAAGGGCATCTTCGGCACCAACGAAGGCTCCGCCATCGGCGTGGCCAATGGCGTGAAGGAGATGAAGCGGAAGGTCGTGATCGTCGGCTACGACTCTGGCAAGCAGCAGAAGGACGCCATCCGCAATGGCCTGATCGCCGGCGCCATC
>JAKONL010000192.1 GCA_022701965.1 Burkholderiaceae bacterium
GGCCGGCGTCGACCCGACCAAGGTCAACTACGTGGCGTTCCGCGGCGGCGGCGAGGCGGTCTCCGCGATCCTCGGCGGCAACGTCACGGTGGGCGGCAGCGGCTACACCGAGTTCGGCGAGTACATCAAGGCCGGCAAGATGCGCGCCCTCGCGGTGACCTCCGAGGCCCACCTGCCGGGCATCGACGCGCCCACCCTCAAGGAGCAGGGCCTGGACGTCGTGATCGGCAACTGGCGCGGCGTCCACGGCGCGCCCGGCATCACGCCCGAGCAGCGCAAGGCGCTCATCGACGGCATCGTGAAGGCGACGCAGACACGCGCCTGGCAGCAGGCCGTGGAACAGAACGGCTGGACGCCGGCATTGCTCAGCGGCGACGCGTTCGGCAAGTTCGTCGAGGACGAGTTCACCAGCCTGCGTACGACCATGACGAAGGCCGGGATGATCTGAGGCCGGTCTGCGACGCCCGGGGTCGTCGCCTCGGCCGTTCCTAGAAGCCGGCCCGCCGCAGTTCGTCGCGCGTGGGCAGGCCCTCGGTGTCGCCCAGCGTCTGCACCGCCCGGGCGCCGATCCAGGCTCCGCGCCGCACCGCCTCGCGCACGTCGAGGCCTGCGAGCAGCGCGCTGACGACACCGGCGGCGAAGCCGTCCCCGGCGCCCACCGTGTCGACGACCTTCTCCACCGGAAAGCCTTCCACGTGGCCAGCAGCAGCAGGGCCTCGCCGAAAAGGGCGATGTCGAATGCGGTGTCATTCACCTGGATCGGTGGCTCGGGTGTGTCGAGGTCATGGCCGCGCGAGCGTGGTCCGAGGAAACAGGACAGGGGTTCCAGCACCGGTGGTTCGCCCGTTCCAGAGCGTGCCGTCGTGCTGCAGGCGGTTGACCGACAGGTACTTGCGCTCGCTGGGGTACTTCGCGGCCAGCTTCTCGTCGATCTCGACGCCGTGGCCGGGCGCCTCGCCCAGGTGCAGCATGCCCTGGTCTAAGGTGTAGGAATGCGGGAAGACCGCATCGGTCTCCTCGGTGTGCGCTCATGTACTCCTGGATGCCGAAGTCGGGCACCCAGAGGAACGTGGCGTGCGTGGGCGGCTCGTGGATCGTGCCGACCGACGCCATCCAGGCCGGCGACTGGGGCTGCATCGAGCAGCTGGCGCGCGACGCCTCGCGGCTCGCGCGCTGACCGGGTCGGCGCGGCGGCCCTCGGCGACGAAGCGCCTGAGAACACGACGGTCCGAGAGGCGGCCGCTCAGGGTCGTTCCGAGGGCGAACCGGTGTCAGGCGTTCAGGCGACGGCCCGAAGTCCCTGTCCCCAGGGGATGGCGATCCGTGCCGGTGCCGACGTCACGATGTCGCTCGCCGCGTCGAGGCGAGCGAGTTGCCCGGCCGACAGTTCGACCGTCAATGCGCCGAGGTTGTCGTCGAGCTGTGCCAGGGAACGTGGTCCGATGATCGGCAGCGCGCCGTGCGTGCCGGCCCAGGCGATGGCGACCTGGCCCGCGTTGACGCCGAGTTCGCCCGCCACGGCCAGCACGGTGTCCAGGACCTGCGTGCGCTGCGCCGAGTTCTCCGGCTGGAAGACCCGTCCGCCGAAGCCTTCGGCCCGGCCCTTCTCTCCCTGCCGATACTTGCCGGTCAGCATGCCGCCGCCCAATGGCGACCAGGTCACGATGCCCAGCCCGAGCGCGAGCGACGCCGGGAACAGGTCGGCCTCCGGCTCGCGATGCACCAGGCTGTGTTCGAACTGCGCCGCCGCGATGGGCACGGCGCGGGTGAGTTCGGCCAGCGTGACCGCGTGCGCCAGGCGCCAGGCGGCGAAGTTCGACAGACCCGCGTAGAGGATCTTGCCGGCGCGTGCCAGGTCCTCGAAGCCGCGCACGATCTCCTCCGATGGGGTGACGCCGTCCGGATGGTGCGCCCAGTAGAGATCGATCCGGTCGGTCTTGAGCCGCCTGAGGCTCGCCTCCACCGACGCGACCATGGCCTTGCGGCTGTTGCCGGTGACCAGCCGGTTGGCACCGGGTGCGGCGCCGTTGGTGAACTTGGTGGCCAGCACGAAGTCCTCGCGCCGTCCCTGCAGCAGCGTGCCGAGCAATTCCTCGGACTGGCCGAACTGGTAGACGTCCGCCGTGTCGATGAAGTTGCCGCCCGCGCCGGCATAGGCATCGAACACCGCCGCGGCACTGTCGGGGTCGGCACCGTAACCCCAGCCGGTACCGAAATTGCCCGTGCCCAATGCGACTTGCGAGACCCGCAGACCGGTCTTGCCGAAAGTGGTGTATTTCATGTTCGCCTCCTCGGGAAGATCGGGGTCGTCAGGTCGCCCGCGACGACGTCGGCCGCCGCAATACCACGAGGTTGCCCACCGAGGTCTGGACCACCTCGCCGTCCTGGTTCAGGGTGTCGGTGCGCAGCTTGATCAGGCCCTGCTCCGGCCGTGACCGGGAGGCGCGTGTCTCCAGCACCTCGCTTTCGACGCGCAACTCGTCGCCGGGACGCACCGGGCGTGGCCAGCGCAGTTCGTCGAAGCCGGCGCCGACGATGCCGCCGGCGGGGTGGAACTCGCTCTCCACGAGCAGGCGCATGGTCGCGGCGGCCGTGTGCCAGCCGCTGGCCGCCAGACCGCGAAAGACCGAGGCCGCTGCGGCCTCTCCATCGAGATGGGCGGGCTGGGGATCGAACTCCGACGCGAAGGTCTTGATCCGGTCCTCCTCGATCCGCAGGCGCGTGTGGCCGACGAAGCGCTGGCCCGGCGCGAAATCCTCGAAATGGAGGACGTTCATGACCGGCTCCCCGACCGGCTGGAGCGGCTCGGATGCGAATGGGGGCGCGATGCCATGGCGCTCGCCGACGCGCACTGGACGATCTCAGGTGGGTTCATGACGGTTCCTCGAAACGGTTGCGGGATGGTCGGGCGACGTGGCTTCGGCTGCGGGCTCGCGCGTCGTCGTCGGCGGACCGAGCGAGGCGAGGACACGGTCGCGGCAGACCGACAGGATCTCGTCGGCCAGCGGCGAATCGTCCGGACAGGCGCGCGACATCACGACGGCACCGACCACGTGAGCCAGCAGGTCGAGC
>JAKONL010000200.1 GCA_022701965.1 Burkholderiaceae bacterium
CAGCATCCGGATCTCTTCGATGGTGTGCACGGGTCGGGCGTCGAATCGGGTCCTGAGGTTGTCCGAAAGTACGCCCCAAAACGGTGTGATGTGCGCAATGCCTCGCTCCACCCTGACGCCGCCTTTCACGGCCTTCTTCAGGGCGCGTGTACGGCGGTTCGAAACCCGCAGGCGGTTGGCTAGGTCGATGGCGCTGCTCAGATCACAGCGTGCCCGTCGAAATCCAAGCCGGAACAACGCATACAGATCGTCCTGCGCAGGCGCGCGATGATAGATCGCCGGTACGACCTTGTAGGAGAGCCGCGCGAAGCCGGCCTCGGCATACAGCGCGCAGATCGCGCGCAGCGCCTCGACCATCCGTTCTCCGCGCAAGGCACCGCGGTGCACTACCCCGCCATAGGTCGCGCCCGGATGCGACACGACCAGCGACCGATCCGATGGCGCCACTGCCGCCGGAAAGACACCGACGCATTCGCCATCGTCCTCGACGATCAGGGACACGTCCTCGAACCGATCGTCGTGATAGGAAAGGAAGCGGCGCGAATGCAGGAACGTCGCCTGCAGGCACCCTTCGACGAAACCGTCCCACGCCGGAGCATCGCCTGGCTGGAAGCGTCGCAGCATCAGCGTCACGACGGCTCCAGCCGGGCGACCGCGAACCCTTCGCGGCCGAAATCGTTGCCGTTGTAGAAGACATACAGCACACCGTCGACCTCGATCGGTGCGGCATACATGATGGCGTCGGAGTCGAAGCTTCCCGGCGTGACGTCAAGTCCGAGCCGGTCGTCCATGCGAGTCCAGTCGCGGCCGTCCGGAGATTCCGCATAGCCCATGCGGTAGGCGCCAAATGATTTCCTGCGCACCGAATAGAACATCCGGTAGCCGCCGCCGGGCTTCTCGATCACGCACGGACGTCCGAAACCGTGTTCGTCGACCTGGGAGACCGCGATCTGCACGGCGCCCTCGTCGGGCCACGTGATGCCGTCGGCCGACTCCGAATAGCGAATGTCGTACACCGGCATCGACTTGCCGTCCAGTTCGGTCCACTCGCTGCCGCCGATATACCAGAGCCGGAACCCGGAATCGCTCCGTACGCAATGAGGTCCGCAGCGGAAATAGAGTTCGGCGGAAGATCGCTCGAGCACCGGCACCTGGGAGCGACGCTCGAAGGAGCGACCCGCATCGCGACTGATCGCGAGACCCGTCAGCAGCCGGTAGCGAATGCGGGTACCGAGCTCGAAGCCCACGTAATACATGTGCATCCGACCGTCGCCCAGGTCGACGACGGAGCATGCGACCACGCCGTTCTCGTCGAAGGTGCCCGGCCTCCCCAACTCCAGCAATGGCGTCTCGGACACACCGAGGACTGCCGTCGGATTCGCGGCTGCCACGTCGACGAACCCGGGGCGCCCGATGCCGTCCGCGTCGCAGCATGTCACGAAGACCCGGATCGTCCGGGCATCGAGCCGCACGGGCGTCGGGAGCATGGCGTGCGATCGGGCCCAAGGCATCGAGCCATCCGGCCCGTAGACCAGGCCCAGTTTCTGCCACTGCATCCTATTCCTTGATCTTGAAGAACCGCGACGCCGACACCGTCGACTTCTCCGACGAGCGCGTCGAGAAGAAGTCGCCCGGCTGCGTGTCGCGCATCACCACGCTCGCCGGACCGACCCAGTTGTCGCGACCGATGGAGACGTTGTTGGAGACGGTCGAGTTGACACCGAGAAAGCAGTTCTCGCCGATGTCGCAGAAGCCCGAGATCACGACATGCGAGGAGATGAAGCAGTTGCGGCGCACGACCGTGTGGTGCCCGATGTGGTTGCCGCTCCACATCACCACGTTGTCCTCCAGCTTCACGAAGGGTTGCAGCGTGTTGTCCTCGAAGATGAAGCAGTGCTCGCCCAGTTCGACGTTGCGCCAGACGAACGCACGCGAACTGACGTACGACGCGAGGCGGTAGCCCTTGGATTTCGCCAGGGCCGCCAGCCGCGTGCGCAGGCGGTTGAGCTGCGTGTAGACCGTCGCGACGTACACCTCGTGCGTCGCGGGATCGTAGTGGTCCTCGATGTCCTCCAAGGCCACGACCGGCAGCCCGAACAGTTCGTCGCGCCTGAGGAACTCCCGCTCCACCGCGAAAGCGACGACGGTGTAGTCCGAGTCGCCCTCGAAGTATTCGAACGCGACTTCGGCGAAGGCCGAGTCCCCGACGACGATCAGTCGTTTCGTCTTGTTCATGGCGCTCCCCTCACGGTCTGACGATCAGGATGTCTTCGCGCCGGTTCGCCATCGGCAGTTCCGGCGGTTGCGGCAGGACGAAAGCGTGGAAGCCCGCGGCCCTGGCGCGCGCGACCAGGGCCAGCACCACCGCGTCGTCGATCTGGTCCGTCTCGATCCGGTTGAAGTGCACCTGCGGCGTCGCCTCCGACCGCGTGAAGGCGCGATGGTGCGCCACCCCGGCCTCGCTCGCGAAGAAGCGCTTTCTCATCGAGGTGTTCGGAAGATCGCCGATGAGCAGGCGCCCGCCGGGGGCGAGCAGCCGGAGCGCCTCGTCCAGGAACCTGAACACGTTGCCGTCGGCGAAGACGTACTGCATCACCGAATAGGTGAGGACGACGTCGAACCGGTCGCGGGACGCCTCGAGGAATTCGGGACAGTCCGGGAACCTGGCCGCGACGTGCACGACGCCGTCGCCGTGCCCGGTCGGCAACTGGCCGAGCATCTCGGCCGAATCCAGCAGGAAGAGCCTCTGCCCCTTCTCCTCGGCGGTTCGCATGAGCATCCTCGGCAGGTCACTGCAGCCGCAGCCGATGTCCAGGATCACGGCGCCGGGCGCATCGAGCGCGGGCGCCTTGCGCTGGAGGTCGGCGTAGATGTTGTGCTCGTGCTCGAGCCTGTAGGCATCCGGGAACCCGACCTTCTCGTAGACGGACAGACTGTCGTCCAGCGCCAGACGACGGAAGTCGTCGTAGCTGAGGTTCTCGAAGA
>JAKONL010000207.1 GCA_022701965.1 Burkholderiaceae bacterium
CGGTCGACATGCTGGTCGGCCCGGGGAACATGTACGTCGCCGAAGCCAAGCGCCAGCTGTACGGCCGGGTCGGCATCGATCTGTTCGCCGGCCCGACCGAGACCCTGGTCATCGCCGACGACTCCGTCGACGGCGAGATGTGCGCGGTCGACCTGCTGGGCCAGGCGGAACACGGACCGACCTCGCCGGCCATCCTGCTCACGACCAGCGAACAGCTCGCGCGCGACACGATGGCCGAGATCGACCGCCAGCTGACCCTCCTGCCGACCGCGGCCATCGCCGCCGTGAGCTGGGCCGACTACGGCGAGGTCATCGTCTGCGACACGCAGGAAGAGATGCTGCAGAAGGCCGACGAGCTGGCCTTCGAGCACGTGCAGGTGCTCACGCGCGATCCGGACTACTTCCTGGAGCACCTGAGCAACTACGGCGGCCTGTTCCTCGGCGCGCGCACCAACGTCGCCTTCGGCGACAAGGTGATCGGCACCAACCACACGCTCCCTACCAACCGCGCGGCGCGCTACACCGGCGGCCTCTGGGTCGGCAAGTTCCTCAAGACCTGCACCTACCAGAAGGTGCTGACCGACGAGGCCAGCGCCCTGATGGGCGAGTACTGCTCGCGGCTGTGCCACATGGAGAATTTCGCCGGCCACGGCGAGCAGGCCAACCTGCGCGTGCGCCGCTACGGCACGCGTGCGGATGTGCCCTGGTACCAGCCCGTGCCGGCGCTGGGGGATTGAGCACGGTGCCGGAGATGCATTCATGAATCCGCTGCCGCGCACGCCGGGCTTCCGCGTCGACGGACGCCGGGCGCTGGTCACCGGTGCCGGCCGCGGGATCGGCCTGGCCGCCGCGGCGGCACTGGCCCAGGCCGGCGCCGAGGTCACGCTGGCGGCACGCTCGGAAGACGAATTGCGCGAGGCCTGCGGCAGGATCCGCGCCGAGGGCGGCCGGTGCGATCACCTCGTGCTGGACGTCACCGACGCGCAGGCGGTGGAGGCGACGCTGTCGGCCGCCGGCCCGTTCCGCATCCTCGTCAACAACGCCGGTCTCAACCGGCCCAAGCTGCTCGTCGACGTGGCGGACGCGGACATCGACGCGGTCTTCGATCTCAACGTGAAGGCCGCGTTCTACGTGACGCGCACCGTCGCGCGCGGCATGCTGGCCGCGGGCAATGGGGGTTCGATCGTCAATGTCTCGTCGCAGATGGGCGTGGTCGGCAGCCCGCGGCGCACGCTCTACTGCGCCAGCAAGCACGCCATGGAGGGCATGACCAAGGCGCTGGCCTGGGAGCTGGGGGCGGCGGGCATCCGCGTGAACACCGTGTGCCCGACCTTCATCGAGACGGCCATGACCAGCGGGATGTTCGACGACCCGGCGTTCCGCGACTGGGTGGTCGAGCGCATCGCGCTCGGGCGCGTCGGCCGCGTCGAGGAAATCATGGGCGCGATCGTGTTCCTCGCGTCGGACGCCTCCAGCCTCATGACCGGCAGCGCCCTGATGCTCGACGGCGGATGGAGCGCCGCATGAGAGCCAATCCGACCGCGCAGGACGTCGCCCGGCTGGCCCAGGTGTCGCAGTCGGCCGTGAGCCGCACCTTCACGCCCGGGGCGAGCGTGTCGGAGGACACCCGCGCCCGCGTCACGATCGCCGCCAAGCAGCTGGGCTACCGTCCCAACGCGATGGCGCGCAGCCTGATCACGCGGCGCAGCCGGATCATCGCGCTCGTGATGGGCTACCTGGAGAACCAGTTCTATCCGCTGGTGATCGAGAAGCTGTCGCAGAAGCTGCAGCGCCAGGGCTACCACGTGCTGATGTTCATCAGCGATGGTGACGAGACCGACGGCGTGCTCGACGAGATCCTGCAGTACCAGATCGACGGCGTGGTGATGGCCTCGGCCATGCTCTCGCCCACGCTGGCGCAGCAGTGCGCCGACAGCGGCGTGCCGGTGGTGCTGTTCAACCGCGTGCCCGACACCAGCGCCTACGCCCGCCACACCACCAGCTCCGTTACCTCCGACAACCGGCGCGGCGGCGCTCTGGTGGCCGAGCTGCTGCTCGAGCGCGGGCACCGGCGCATCGCCTTCCTGGCCGGCCTGGAGAAGTCGTCGACCAACGTCGAGCGCGAACGCGGATTCGACGAGGCGATGGCGCGGGCGGGCCTGCCGGTCTATCGGCGGGCGGTCGGCCACTACGACTTCGAACGCGCGCAGCAGGCCGCGCGCGACCTGTTCGCCGGACCCGGGCCGCGCCCCGACGCGGTGTTCGTCGCCAACGACCACATGGCGATCGCCGCGATGGACGTGCTGCGCGGCGAGCTCGGCCTGCGCGTGCCCGAGGACGTCGGCGTGGTCGGCTTCGACGACGTCCCGCAGGCCGCCTGGGGCGCCTACCGCCTGACCACCGTCGTGCAGAGCGTGGAGCGGATGGTCGACGCGACCGTCGACTTGCTGCACGAGCAGATGCGGCCGGACTCCCAACCGCGCAACGTGGTGATTCCCTGCCGTCTGGTCGAGCGCGACTCCGTGCGCGCCGCAGCCGGGCCGCACGCCCTTCCCCCTTCGAGAAAGCTTCCATGTCCCTCCGTCGACGCCCCCTGATCCTGGCCGGCCTCACGCTCGCCGCTGCCGCCGGCCTGCCCCTGGGCGCGGTGCACGCGCAGACGCCGGCCTGGCCGACCAAGCCCATCAAGTACGTCGTGCCGTTCTCGCCGGGCGGCGTGTCCGACGGCGTGGCGCGCCTGGTCGCGCAGCACCTGGGCGAGCGGCTGGGGCAGCCGGTGGTGATCGACAACCGCCCCGGCGTCTCGGGCATCCTCGGCACGCAGGTGGTCGCCCGCGCCGCCGCGGACGGCTACACGCTGATGGGTGGCACCATCACCACCCACGCGGTCAATCCCTTCTTCACCAAAAACCTCGGCTACGACCCGGTCGCGGACTTCGTGCCGGTCAATCTGGTCGGCATGGTGAGCAACGCGCTCGTCGTCTCCAGCGAGAGCCGGTTCAATTCCGTGGCCGACGTGATCGCCGAGCTCAAGGCCCGGCCCGACGGGCTCACCTACGGCACCGCGGGTGCGGGCACGTCCCAGCATCTCTCGGGACAGCTGTTCCAGAACATCACGCAGACCCGGATGCGCCAGATCGTCTACAAGGGCGGTTCGCAGGCGATGGTGGACCTGGTGGGCGGGCAGATCGACATGGTGTTTGAGACCGTGGCCGCGGCGCGGCCGATGATCGACGGCAAGCGCGTGAAGGTGCTGGGCGTGACCTCCGGCCACCGGCTCGCGAGCCTGCCCGGCGTGCCGACGCTGGCCGAGGCCGGTGCGCCGAAGTTCGAGATGCAGTCCTGGCAGGGCGTGTTCGCGCCGGCCGGCACGCCCGCCGCCATCGCCGATCGCCTGGGCCGCGAGATCGCCGCCATCGTGGCGCAGCCCGACGTGCAGGAGAAGCTGCGCAACCTCGGCGTCGAGCCCGACGGCCGCGCGTCGGGCGCCTTCGCGGCCTTCCAGCAGGCCGAGATCGCCAAGTGGGGCAAGGTCATCCGGGACGCGGGCATCCAGGCCGAGTGAGCGGTGCCGCCACCACCACGACCATGACAACGACCAACGACGACCACCGGGACACCGCCATGACGAACACGACGCACCGACGCTCGACCTTCCCGCCCGCGCCTCGACCGCTCACGCTCCGGCGCCTGACCGCCGGCC
>JAKONL010000209.1 GCA_022701965.1 Burkholderiaceae bacterium
GGGGCTGGCGCATTCCGTTCCTGATCTCGATCTTCCTTCTGGCGATCTCGGTCTGGATCCGCACCAAGCTGAACGAAAGCCCGATCTTCCAGAAGATGAAGGCCGAGGGAAAGACGTCCAAGAGCCCGCTGCGGGATTCCTTCGCCAAATGGCCGAACCTGAAGATCGTGCTCCTGGCCCTGTTCGGCCTGACGGCTGGACAGGCGGTGGTATGGTACACCGGCCAGTTCTATGCGCTCTTCTTCCTGACGCAGCAGCTGAAGGTGGACAACACCACGGCCAACCTGATGATCGCGGCGGCGCTGCTGCTGGGCACGCCCTTCTTCGTCATCTTCGGCACGCTGTCGGACAAGATCGGCCGCAAGCCCATCATCATGGCCGGCTGCCTGCTTGCCGTGATCACCTACTTCCCGGTCTTCAAGATGCTGACCGAGGCGGCCAATCCGGACCTCGCCCGCGCCCAGGCCACCGCCGGCGTAACCGTCACCGCCGACCCGGCCACCTGCTCGTTCCAGGGCAATCCGGTGGCGCGCGAGATCGACTTCCGCAGCTCCTGCGACATCGCCAAGCGCTACCTGGTGCAGAACTCGGTGAGCTACGACAACATCGCCGGCGCGCCGGGCTCCAACGCCATCGTCAAGATCGGCGACAAGACCGTGACGGCGCCGGTCGGGAACGTGGTCAACCTGAAGTTCGACGAGGCGTCGGCCAGGCAGATCGCGGCCTTCAAGAAGGAGGTCGGCGACGATCTCAAGCTCGCGAGCTATCCGGTCAAGGCCGATCCGGCCAAGACCAACACGCTGCTGACCATCGCGCTGCTGTTCTGGCTGGTGCTGCTGGTCACGATGGTCTACGGGCCGATCGCCGCGATGCTGGTGGAGATGTTCCCGACGCGCATCCGCTACACCTCCATGAGCCTGCCGTACCACATCGGCAACGGCTGGTTCGGCGGCCTGCTGCCGACCACCGCGTTCGCGATCGTGGCGCAGACCGGCAACATGTACAACGGCCTCTGGTACCCGATCGTGATCGCGGGCATCACGCTGGTGATCGGCACGCTGCTGATCCGCGAAACCAAGGACGTCGACATCTACGCCAACGACTGAGGACCACCAGCGAGCTCTTTGTTCATCTTTCCCCGGTTGATTTGTAAGCATCCGCTTACAACAATCGAGCACCCCGCTGCGGGGTGCAAAGGGAGAGAACAATGAAGGCATCGCAGGCAATCAAGGCCGTCCTGGCCACCACGGCGCTCTCGGGCGCCGTTTTCGCGTCCGCGCAGAGCAGCGTGCAGCTCTACGGCCGCGTCAACACGACGGTCGAGCACCAGAAGATCGGCGACGACACCGTCACCGGCCTGTACAACAACTCGTCGCGCTTCGGTTTCCGGGGCACCGAGGATCTCGGCGGCGGCCTGAGCGCCGGCTTCGCGCTGGAGAGCGGCTTCGCCTCCGACACCGGCGCGAGCGGCAGCACGTTCTTCGGTCGCCGCAGCGAGGTGAACCTGTCGGGCGGCTTCGGCACCGTACGCATGGGCCGGTGGTTCGCCGAGTCGTATTTCGCGACGGCCGACTACGTGAGCCTGCACAACCACGACACCGGTTCCTCGTCCGATGCGCTCTACGCCTACGTGATGCGCGACACCAACAAGATCGCCTACCGCACGCCGAGCTTCGGCAACTTCACGCTCGAAGGCGCGGTCGGCCTGCACGAGCAGAACAAGGGCACCGGCGGCAAGAACGCCTACGACCTGGCGGCCAACTACACGATCGGCAACCTGGCGCTGGGCGCGGGCTACACCGAACTCGACCAGGCCAGGCAGGTCGCGATCCGGGCGCTCTACACGATCGGCCCGTTCGTCATCGGCGGCTACGTGCAGCGCGACCGGAATGCGTACATCCCCGAAGGCGGCATGCGCAACAACGTGCGCCTGTCGGCCGCCTATCTGGTGGGCAATTCGGAATTCCACGTCAACGTCGGTCGCGCGGGCAGCTATTCGCGCTTCGCCGACACCGGCGCCTCGCAGTACACGCTCGGCTACAACTACAACCTGAGCAAGCGCACCAAGATCTACGGCTACTACACGCACGTCAACAACCAGGCCGTGGCCCCCTACCAGACCGGCAATTCGGGCATGGACTTCAGCTCCATCGCGCTGGGCGTGCGCCACAACTTCTGAGCGGTTTGAGCGCGCGCGCCGACAGGCGCACGCGCAAGACCCTTCCATGCCGCCAGCGGCATGCGCTTCCTAGAATGTTTGCCCCTGTTCCCCCGATCGGCAGACATGACCTCCGGCTCCATCCGCATCCGCGGCGCACGCCAGCACAATCTCCAGAATCTCGACCTCGACATCCGCACCGGCGAGATGACCGTGGTCACCGGCCCGAGCGGTTCGGGCAAGTCGAGCCTCGTGTTCGACACCCTCTACGCCGAAGGGCAGAGGCGCTATGTCGAGACCTTCTCGGCCTATGCCCGCCAGTTCCTCGACCGCATGGACAAGCCGGCGGTCGACAGGGTCGAAGGCGTGCCGCCGGCCATCGCGATCGACCAGAGCAACCCGGTGCGCTCCTCGCGCTCCACGGTCGGCACGATGACCGAGCTCAACGACCACCTGAAACTGCTGTTCGCGCGTGCGGCCAACCTGTTCGACCGCGAGACCGCGCTGCCGGTG
>JAKONL010000222.1 GCA_022701965.1 Burkholderiaceae bacterium
CACCGGCAACACCGTCAACCTGAGCCACCCGCGCGTGCTGCAGATGGTCACCGACAGCCTGCGCTACTGGGTCACCGAGATGCGCGTGGACGGCTTCCGCTTCGATCTCGCGACCATCCTGGCACGCGAGCCGCACGGCTTCGACGAGGACGGCGGCTTCCTCAAGAGCTGCCGCCAGGACCCGGTGCTCTCCAGCGTCAAGCTGATCGCCGAGCCCTGGGACATCGGCCCGGGCGGCTACCAGGTCGGCGGTTTTCCGCCCGGCTGGGCCGAGTGGAACGACAAGTTCCGCGACACCGTGCGCGCGTTCTGGAAGGGCGACGAAGCCATGGCGCCGGCACTCGCACAGTGCCTGACGGCCAGCGGCGACCGTTTCGACAAGCGCGGCCGCCGGCCGTGGGCGAGCGTCAATTTCATCACCGCCCACGACGGCTTCACGCTGGCCGACACCGTCAGCTACAACGAGAAGCACAACGAGGCCAACAACGAGAACAACCGCGACGGCCATTCGGACAACCGTTCGTGGAACTGCGGCGTCGAAGGCCCGACCGACGACGAGGCCGTGCTCGCGCTGCGCGCTCGCCAGCAGCGCAACCAGCTCGCCACGCTGCTGCTCTCGCAGGGCACGCCGATGGTGCTGGCCGGCGACGAGTTCGGCCGGTCGCAGGGAGGCAACAACAATGCCTACTGCCAGGACGACGACATCTCGTGGGTGCAGTGGGACGCGATCGACGAACGCGGCGAGAGCCTGCGCAAGTTCACGCAGCACCTCACGCACCTGCGTCGCACGCAGCCGGTGCTGCGCCGCAACCGTTTCCTGAGCGGGCAGTGGAGCGATGCCGCCCAGGTCAAGGATTCGACCTGGCTCGCGCCGGACGGCAACGAGATGGACGCCGCCCACTGGAACGATCCGCAGACGCGCTGCTTCGGGCTGCTGCTCGAGGGAACGGCGCCGTCGTCGTCGCTGCCGCGCGCCGCATCGGACGACAGCGTCTTCCTGATCTTCAATGCCTGGGAGGGTGCGATCGACTGCACGCTGCCCCCGCGCGCCGAAGGGAAGGTCTGGACGCGCGTGGTCGACACCGCGCTGGACCCGCAGGAGGATGCACCTTTCGAGCCCGGCCATCGCTATACGGTCACCGGCCGATCGATGCTGGTCTTCACGTCGCCTGCCTGAGTGCATGAGAATCCGCGCATGAAGATCCAGAAAGACACCGCCATCACGCTGCGCTACAAGGTCGCCGACGCCAAGGGCAAGCTCATCGAGGAAGCCAAGGAACCGATGACCTACCTGCACGGCGGCTACGACAACACGCTGCCGAAGATCGAGGCCGCGCTCGAGGGCAAGGAAGTAGGGCACAGCGTCACGCTGCAACTGCTGCCCGAGGACGCATTCGGGCAACGCGATCCGTCGCTCGAGCGCACGATCCCGAAGAGCGACTTCCCGCCGGGCGTTAAGGTCGGCGGCCAGCTCGAGGGCCGCACCGACGACGGCGAGCCGCACATCTTCCATGTCAAGAAGATCAAGGGCGACACCGTGCTGCTCGACGGCAACCATCCTCTCGCTGGAATGGAGCTGCGCTTCACCATCAAGGTGCTCGAAGTCCGTGCGGCGTCGGCCGAGGAAATCGCGCATCGGCACGTCCACGGGGCGCACGGCCACCATCACTGAGCAACGACCGCCGACGGTGCTCGAAATCGACGACGACGGACCCATATGGGATCCATCGCTCGTCGAGCATCGTTGAGAAGGAGTTCCCCATGGTTGCCCCCACCGGCATTTCCCAGGCTGCCGATCCGATCGTCCGTTCGCAACCGCTCGGTTTTCCGTGGGCGACGATCGATCCGTTCCTGTTCTGCGCCTATCACGACGACGCCTATCCGCCCGGCAATCCCGGCATGGGACCGGCAGGCTCGCTGGCCGGACGCGCCATCGGACAGGACTTCAGCCGCAAAGACGGCTGGAGCATGTACCACGGGGAGACCGTGCCCGGCTTTCCCGGCCATCCGCACCGGGGCTTCGAGACCGTGACGATCGTGCGCAAGGGCCGCATCGACCATGCCGACTCGCTCGGCGCGACCGCGCGCTTCGGCGACGGGGACGTGCAGTGGGTGACGGCCGGGGCCGGACTGCAGCATTCCGAAATGTTCCCGCTGCTCGACGAGAGCGCACCCAATCCGCTGGAACTGTTCCAGATCTGGCTGAACCTGCCCGCGCGCAGCAAGATGGTGGCGCCGCATTTCACGATGTTCTGGGCGGACGACATTCCGCACGCCACCTTCATCGACGACCAAGGGCGCGAGACCGACGTCGCCTGCATCGCCGGACGGATGCCGTCGCCGCGAGACACAGTGCTTGAGCCGCTCGCGCCACCGCCGGATTCGTGGGCGGCGCGCTCCGATGCCGATGTCGCGATCTGGACCCTGAAGATGGCGCCCGGTGCGCGCTGGATGTTGCCTGCGGCGACTGGTGACGGAACGCGCCGCAGCCTGTACTTCTTCAAGGGCGACGAAGTGTCAATCGGCGGCCGCACGGTCGTCGGCCATGCCGCGATCGAACTGCGCGCCGACATGGCGGTGGAAATCGTGAACGGCGATTCGGCGACCGGCGAGTTCCTGCTGCTGCAGGGCCGCCCGATCGGGGAGCCGGTGGCGCAGTACGGCCCGTTCGTGATGAACACGCAGGCCGAGATCGCGCAGGCGTTGCAGGACTACCGGCGGACCCAGTTCGGCGGCTGGCCCTGGGACGACGCGGCGCCGGTGCACGGCCGCGATCCGGCGCGCTTCGCGATCCATCCGGACGGTCGCGAGGAACGGCCTTCCGATCCTGCAGAATGAATCCGCTCATTCAAAACAGGAGACAAGAACCGTGATCCACGTCATCGCCATCATCACCGCCAAGCCCGGCCAGCGCGAACACATCCTCGAGGCCTATCGGGCCAACCGCCCG
>JAKONL010000254.1 GCA_022701965.1 Burkholderiaceae bacterium
AAGGCCGACATCGAATTCCCGAACGACCTGCTGCGCGAGATCGACCGCATGGAGTTCTACTGCTACGAGACGCGCGAGCTCATCCGCGCGAAGCACCGGCCGGTGGTATTCATCACCTCCAACAACGAGAAGGAACTGCCCGACGCCTTCCTGCGCCGCTGCTTCTTCCACTACATCAAGTTCCCCGACGCGGAAACGATGAAGAGCATCGTCGCGGTGCACTTTCCCGATCTCAAGCAGGAACTGCTGGCGGCGGCCATGAAGACGTTCTACGACGTGCGCAACCTGCCGGGCATGAAGAAGAAGCCGTCGACCTCCGAACTGCTCGACTGGCTCAAGCTGCTGGTCGCCGAGGACATACCGCTGGAGGCGCTGCAGAGCAAGGAAGACAAGGTCGCCGTGCCCCCGCTGGTCGGAGCGCTGCTGAAGAACGAACAGGACGTGACGCTCTTCGAGAAACTCGTCTTCATGCAGCGCAACAACCGGTGAGCGGGCGCGCGACATGGCATTCGTCGAACCGGTCGTTCTGAAGTCGCGCGGCATCGCGCTGGTGCCGCTGTCGCTCGCGCACGAGGACGGCCTGCGCGAGGCCGCCGCCGACGGCGAGCTCTGGAAGCTGCGCGTCACCTCGGTGCCCGAGCCGCAGGACACGCGCGCCTACATCGAGACCGCCCTGCAGGGCCGCGAGACGGGCTACCGGTTCGCCTTCGCGGTCACCGACGACGCGACGGGCACGGTGCTCGGCACCACCAGCTTCCACGACATCGTGCCGGCGATCGCCCGGGTCGAGATCGGCTTCACCTGGTATGCCAAGCGCTGCCAGCGCACGCACGTCAACACGACCTGCAAGCTCCTGATGCTCACGCACGCCTTCGACACACTGGGCTGCAACGTGGTGGGCTGGCGCACCGACAACTTCAACTTCGCCTCGCAACGCGCCATCGAGCGGCTGGGCGCGAAGCGCGACGGCGTGCTGCGCGGCCATGCGCTGCGGCGCGACGGCACGATCCGCGACACGGTGATGTACAGCCTGACGTCGGGCGAATGGCCGGAAGTCCGCGCGCAACTGACCGACCTGCTCGCACATCGGCAGGACTGAATTTCCGGCCGCGCCATCCGCGGCCCGCACCCGGGAGACACGCCATGCTGATCGATTTCTTCTACACCCTGCGGGCCGCGAAGCTGCCGGTCTCGGTCAAGGAGTTCCTCACGCTGCTCGAGGCCCTGCAGGCCGACGTCGTGGGGCCGGGCTCGGACGGCGCGTTCGGCATGGACGACTTCTACTACCTGAGCCGCACTGCGCTGGTCAAGGACGAGAAGCACTACGACAAGTTCGACCGCGCCTTCGCCGGCTACTTCAGGGGCGTCGAGGTCCTGACCGACTTCACCAAGGAGATTCCGCTCGACTGGCTGCGCCGGACGCTGGAACGCGAATTCAGCCCCGAGGAGAAGGCCAAGATCGAGAAGATGGGCTGGGACGAGCTCATGGAGACGCTGAAGAAGCGCTTCGAGGAACAGAAGGAGCGCCACGAAGGCGGCAACAAGTGGATCGGAACCAACGGCACCTCGCCGTTCGGCCATGGCGGCTACAACCCGCAAGGCGTGCGCATCGGCGGCGCCGGAAAGAACCGCAGCGCGGTCAAGGTCTGGGACCAGCGCGCCTACAAGGACTACGACGACACGCAGGAACTCGGCACGCGCAACATCAAGGTCGCGCTTCGCCGCCTGCGCAAGTTCGCGCGCCAGGGCCACGTCGAGGAACTCGACCTCGACGACACCATCCGCTCGACGGCCGCCAACGCGGGCTACCTCGACATCCGGATGCGGCCCGAGCGGCACAACAACGTGAAGGTGCTGCTGCTGATGGACGTCGGCGGCACGATGGACGAACACGTCCAGCGCATCGAGGAGCTGTTCTCGGCCGTCAAGACCGAGTTCAAGCACCTGGAGTTCTACTATTTCCACAACTGCGTCTACGACTTCATGTGGAAGAACAACCGGCGCCGCTTCGCCGAGAAGTTTGCGACCTGGGACATCCTGCGCAAGTACAACAAGGACTACAAGCTGATCTTCGTCGGCGACGCGACGATGAGTCCCTACGAGATCCTGCAACCCGGTGGCAGCGTGGAATACAACAACGAGGAAGCCGGGGCCGAGTGGCTGCAGCGTCTGACGCACGCCTTCCCGCACTTCGCGTGGATCAATCCCGAGCCGCAGGGCGTCTGGCAGTACCGGCAAAGCATTTCGGTGATCCAGCAGCTGATGTCGAACCGGATGTACCCGCTGACGCTCAGGGGACTCGAGGAGGCGATGCGCCTGTTGTCCAAATAAGTCACGGATCGGCGCTGAATTGCCTATGCCGAAGGGGTTATGACAAAAATAGTTCAGTTTTAGAGAACTTTCAGTTACATTCGTCGCTGAGTAATCTAGAAAAATAAGAAGAAAGCTCTAACAACCGTCACTCTGGAAGCGCAACATGTCCGCACTGCTCTCTTTCCCGTCGCCATCGCCACAGCTTCGCATGGTGCCGGACAGCACGTCCGGCGGCCACTTCGTCACGATCCGTGGCGTGCGTCTTCCGATGGAGGAGCTGGTGGACCGTTCGCTCTTCTCGGCCGAGGCCCGCCAGCGGATGAACGCCGAGCTGCTGGCAGCGGCGCCGTTCCCCCATCTGGTGCTGAAGGACCTGTTCAATCCGGCGCTGCTCGACCTGATCCTCGAGGAGTTCGACCTGCGCTCCGATGCGGGTTGGTGCGACGTGCAGAGCAGCTACGAGAAGACGCGCCGCTCGATGCTGGGCGCGAGCCTCGGGCCGGCTTCGCAGCTGTATTTCGACACGGTTAATTCCGGCTGGTTCACGGCCTGGCTGTCCGACGTGACCGGCACGCCCTACCTGCTGCCGGATCCGCAGCGTTTCGGCGGCGGCATGCACGAGAGCCGCACCGGCGGATCGTTCGCGGTGCACCGTGACTTCAACGTGCATCCGCATGTCGGCCTGAAGAACGAGATGGTGTTCATCACCTACCTCAACCGCGGCTGGCAGCGCGAGTGGGGCTCGACGCTCGAATTGTGGGATGCCCGCAAGGAGAACTGCATCACCCGCGTGATGCCCGAGTTCGGCCACACGCTGCTGATGCCGCACGGACCGGCCAGCTTCCATGGCCATCCCGAGCCCCTGAACGCGCCGGACGGTCGTCCGCGTCGCTCGGTTGCCGCCTATTTCTATACCAGCCCGCGTGCCGGCAAGAGTTCGACCGACGATTCGGTCTCGATCTTCATGAAGCCGCGCCGGGTCGACCGGGCGAAGGCCGCCGTCCGTGCGCTGACGCCTCCGATTGCCTGGAAACTGGCGCGCCGGCTCAGCGGCCGCTAGGAACAGACCGCTACTGCATCGAAAAGGGGCTTTACCCCATGCTGGCAGAATGCCCGCATGTTCAGGGTGGCTTCCATATTTGCGCCGGCGTTCGTGCCGGCGCTGCTTTTTGCGTCCAGTGTCCTTCTCCTGCAGGGCTGCAGCCTGCTGCCCAAGCAGGACACGACCGAGACCGGCGCGCAACCGGTCTCGGGAAACGGCGAGTCCGGTCGCGGCACCGCGGACGCGTTTTCGCTGGAGGTCAAGGGTCCGACCGCCGTACGCGAGTACCTCGCGCTCCATCTCGAAATCCAGCGCTACAAGCAGATCCGCGACCTCGGCGCGACCGAGCTCTCGCGTCTCATGGTGGCGGCCGAGTCGAACGCGCGCGAACTGCTCGGCACGCTCGGCTACTTCACGCCGACGCTGACGCTCGAGCTCAAGGAAACGCCCGGCGCCAAGACGCCGCGTGAAGTCGTCGTCACGGTGGAACCCGGCACGCAGACGCGCGTCGCCGCCGTGGACATCCGCTTCAACGGCGCGATCACCCGCCCCGGCGACGCGCTGGCGGCCGCCCAGCAGGAAGCGATCCGCTCGGCCTGGACGCTGCGCAGCGGCCAGCTCTTCACGCAGCTCGGCTGGGACAACGCCAAGACCGTCGGGTTGCGCACCCTCACGGCCAAGCGCTTCGCGACCGCGAGCGTGGGCAACAGCCGCGCCGACATCGATGCCGACCGCAGCGAGGCCCGGCTGGGCGTGACCTACGAATCCGGGCCGGCCTACCGCTTTGGTCCGATCAGGGTCAACGGCGCGCAACGCTACTCGGCCGACGGCGCCCGCCGCATCGCGCGCGTGCCCACCGGCGCCGACTACGACCAGCAGAAGCTGCTCGACGCCCAGCAGCGCCTCGCCAGCAGCGGCTACTACGATTCCGTCTTCCTGACCCTCGACACCGAGGGCACCGACCCGCAGGCCGCGCCGGTGATCGCCCAGGTCCGCGAGGCCCCGCTGCAGAAGGTGGTGCTGGGCGTCGGCTTCACCACCGACGGCGGCCCGCGCGTGTCGGTCGATCACGTCGACAACCAGATGCCGCTGCTCGGCTGGCGCGCCGTCTCGAAGCTCTCCATCGACCGCGTGACCCAGGCGCTCACCACCGACTGGAATTCCATTCCCGACGACAACGGCTGGCGCAAGTTCGGCTCCGGACGCCTGCAGCGCCAGAACGCGGGCACCTACGACGTCGACAGCGGCCGCGTGCGCGGCGGCATCGCCAAGCTCGGCGACCGCATCGAGCGCAGCTATTTCCTGCAGTACGACTATTCGCAGAACCGCGGCGACGGCGCACCGCCCTCGGCCGCGGCGCTGAGCGCGAACTGGGGCTGGACGGGAAAGTACTTCGACGACAACGGAGCGCCGACGCGCGGCCAGGGCCTCGCGCTTGAGCTCGGCCTGGGCCAGACGCTGATCGGCGAGAGCGTGCCGTTCGTGCGCAGCTACGCGCGCTATCTCGGCATCCTGCCCATCGGCCTGGTGCGCGGGACCGAGGGCGGCATCGCCCGCAACGCCCGGCTCCAGTTCCGCCTCGAAGGCGGCGCGGTGTTCGCCAAGGACAGCGCGAAGGTGCCGTCGACGCTGATGTTCCTCACCGGTGGCGACACGACGGTGCGCGGCTACAGCTTCCAGCAGATCGGCGCCGTGCGCGACGACGGCAGCGTCGTCGCCGGCCGCTACCTGGGCGTGGCCAGCGTCGAATGGCAGCGCCCCATCGTCTGGAACGGCAAGCTGAGCGATTTCGAGAGCACGGCCTTCGTCGACGCGGGATCGGTGGCGGATCGTTTCGGCGAACTGAAGGCCAAGGTCGGCGTCGGTGTCGGCACGCGCTGGCGCAGCCCGGTCGGGCCGGTGCAGGCCGACATCGGCTACGGCGTCGACACGCGCCGCTTCAGGCTGCACCTGCGCCTGGGCTTCACGTTCTAGTCTCCCTCCTCCCCTCAATCCGACCGACGCACGCAAAGACGATTCCCTGCCGATGGAGCCCACCGAAACGCCCTCGACCGCCGCTGGCACGCCCGCCGTGGCGACCCCACGCCGCCCACGCCGCTTCCTGCGGGCGCTGGCATGGACCGTCGGCGTCGTCCTGCTGCTGGTGGTCGCGCTCGGTGCGGGCGCATGGTGGTGGCTCGGCTCGAACCAGTCGCTGGCCTTCGCGCTGACCCAGGCCGCGCGCTACCTCCCTGCGGGCCAGACGCTGCAGAGCCGCGACGTCACCGGATCGCTGCGCACCGGCGGCACCATCGGCTTCCTGCAGTGGCAGAGCCCGACCCTGTCGGTCGAGGTCCGCGACGCGAAGATCGGCTGGCAGCTCGCGCCGCTGCTCGACCGCAAGCTGCAGTTGGGCGAAGTGCAGGCCTCGCAGGTACTGCTCGAACGCCGCGGACCGGTCGAGGAGAAGCCGTCCGAACCGCTCGCGCCGCTCGAGCGGCTCGTGCTCCCGGTCGACATCGACCTGCCGTTCCGCGTCGGTACGCTGCGCTGGGCCGGCCCGCCGGTGGTGGAGGCGAAGAACCTCGCCGGCAGCTACCGCTACGTGCAGGCGCCGTCGCAGCACACGCTCGTGGTCGACAACGTCGACGTCCAGGACGGCAAGTACGACGCCAGGATCGCGCTGCAGGGCGAGGCGCCGATGACGCTCGACGCGACCGTGAACGGCACGGTGAAGGCGCCGCTGACCGAAGGCCGGACCATCGACCTGGTGGCCCGGGCCACGGCCAGGGGCGACCTGGCCGGCGCCGGCGCGCGCCTGGCCGTGACCGCCGCGATCGATCCTGCGACGCCCGACGCCGCCGCGCCGATGCAGGCGCGCCTGCGCGCGAACATCGCGCCCTGGCAGACGCAACCGGTGATCGACGCCGACGCCGATCTGAAGAACATCGACCTCGCCGCGCTGGTGCCCACCGCACCCGCGACGCTGCTCACGGGACAGGTGCATGCCGGTCCGGCGGCGGCCGTGGCCGGCAGCGCCCCCGCGCCCTCCGGTGCTCCGGCCGTCGTCTGGGAGCTCGCCGCCGACATCGCCAACGCGAAGCCCGCACCGTGGGACCGCGGCGGCCTGCCGCTCGAGCGCGTCGAGGCGCGTGCGAGCTTCGACGGCACGACCTGGACCGTGCCCGCGGCCACCGTGCGCACCGGTCGCGGCCGCATCGAGGCCGAAGGCGAATGGAGCCCCGCGCCCGAGCCCTGGCGCATCGACGCCAAGGTGACCAACCTGCAGCTCGGCGACCTCCACACGCAGCTCGCCGGCGCGCCGGTCGGCGGGCGCGCGAGCGTCGAGCAGAAGAGCGACGCCACGCTGCTGTTCGACGTCGCGCTGCAGGCGCAGGGCCAGGCCGGCACGGCGGCCCTGCAGGGCATCCGGCTGGACCGCGCGCTGGCGCAGGGACAGTGGAAGGACCAGATCCTCGATCTGCGAACCCTGCGCATCGAGGCCGCGCAGGCCAGCGTGCAGGGCCAGCTGCAGGTGCGGGTCGCCGAACAGGCGGGTGCCGGCGACCTCAAGGTGGTCGTGCCGGGCGGCAACGCGCAGGTCAAGGGCAGCATCGCGCCGGCCCGGGGCGGCGGCGACTTCAAGGCGCGCATCGACGATGCGGCCGTCGCGCAGCGGTGGATCGAGCGGCTTCCGGGCCTGTCGACCGCTTTCGGCGGTGCGGCCGCCGACGGCGCCGTGCAGCTCGACGCGCGCTGGCAAGGCGGCTGGCAGGCGGTCCAGCGGCGTCTGCAGAACGCGACGACGCCCGCACCGCGCGGCATGACCGAGCCGACAATCCAGGCCACGCTCGCGGCGCCACGGCTGGAGATCCGCCTGCCGGCCGCTTCCGTCGCGGCCGGTGCAGCGGGCGCGGCACCGGCACCCGCTGCCCCGCCGATCCAGCTGCGCGGCGTGAACGCCGAACTCTCCGGCAGCCTGGCGCAGGCCACGCTGTCGCTCAAGGGCGAAGCCACGCGCGGCACGCAGAAGGTCAGTCTCGCGACGCGCGCCAGCGGCGCCCTCGAGAGCGCCAACCACTGGCGCGCCGCCGTCGCCAGCCTCCAGCTCCAGGTCATGGACAGCACGCGCCCCGGCCCCTGGGCGGTGGCGCTGCGCGAACCGCTGTCGGCCAACGTGCGGACGGCGGCCGGCGGGCTGGAGATCGACACCTCCGCCGGTGGCGTGACGCTCCAGGGCCCGGTGCCCGGCACCGTGCGCATCGACTGGGAACCGGTGCGCTTCCGCCAGACCGGCAGCGGCGGCACGCAGGGCGGCATCCGCGTGCAGTCGAAGGGCCGGATGCAGGGCCTGCCGATGGCCTGGGCCGAAGCCTTCGACGCCAGCAAGTCGCTCGGCACGCTGGGCATCACCGGCGACCTGGTGTTCGACGGCGAATGGGACGTCGACGCCGGCGACAGCCTGCGGGCCAGCGCCCGGCTCGCACGGCGCAGCGGCGACATCCGCGTGCAGGCCGGCGAAGCCGCGCTGGTCACGCGCATCCAGAGCCGGGGCACCGGCACGGCCAGCGAGATCACGATGGACTCGGCCGCCGGGCCCGGCGGCCAGAGTCCCAGCACGCCCGCGGGCCTGAGCCAGGCCGAGCTGCGCCTGGATGCGCAGGGCGAAGCCGTGACCGCGAAGCTGGTCTGGGCCAGCGAACGCGCCGGCACCCTCCGCGCCGAAGCCGCGACGCGCGTCGCACAGCGCGACGGCGGCTGGCAGTGGCCCGAGGACGCTCCGCTTCGCGGCAGCGTCAAGGCCAGCATGCCGAGCCTGGGCGTCTGGTCGATGCTGGCGCCGCCGGGATGGCGCATCGCCGGCACGCTCGAGGCCGACGCCACTCTCTCGGGCAACCGCGCCGCGCCGCGCTGGAACGGCACGCTCGGCGCCGACAGGTTGGCCCTGCGCGCGCTGGTCGAAGGGCTGGACCTGCGCGACGGCCGGTTGCGTGCCACCTTGGCCGGCGACCGGGTCGAGATCACCGAATTCACGCTCAAGGGCGGCATGGGCAGCGGCGCGCGCATCGCCGGCC